>CASEYC010000073.1 GCA_949292025.1 uncultured Bacteroides sp.
ATGGCTCGGACCAGCGGATTACATATCCGATGATACATTGATGTACGCTACAAACAGGGCGTTGGCAACCATTGGGGATGAACTTTGTATCAACTTTGCTCATGTGGCTTAGTATGAATTAATTCTAATGACTTACTTAATAAAATGAACATACTGCCGTTTCTTTTGCTCATATCCATTTCCTTGCTGGCGTGCATCATTGCCTTTGCATCGTTGGACGGAAAGATTAGCGGCATAAACGTGATGCAGAACTTCGCATGGAACCTGCCTGTCTGCCTGCTGATAGGTTTCATCAATTACAAGATTATCGTTTACTCGCACAAATGGCACGCCTCGTTCAGCGTGTGGAAAGTGCTGGGCGACATGCTTGCCTCCAACGTGCTGGTGGGATGCCTGTCCGTCGCTTATATCTATGCCGATGCCTGTCTGTGGGGCGTGGAAGTGCAACTTTCACAGCGGCTTATACTTTCTTCGTTTTGCAACAGCGTCATCATGCTCATAGCTGAAATCTTCTTTTATAACCAACAATATCAGGAGAACAAGACACGTCTTGCGGTCATGGAGAAAGAAAAAGCGCAATACCAGTTCGAGGCGTTGAAGAACTAAATCAACCCGCATTTCCTGTTCAACAGCCTGAATGTGCTTTCATCGTTGGCTTATCAGGATGCAGCCAAGGCAAACCTGTTCGCCAAGGAACTTTCATCGGTTTACCGCTACCTGCTGACTACCCAAGAACTGATGAAAGTGCCGTTGCAGGACGAGCTTGACTTCGTGAAGTCTTATATTTATTTGGAGCAAATCCGTTTTGGCGAATCCCTGCACATCAATCTGACGTGTGACGAACAAGCCTTGTCGAAAAGCATTGTCCCCGCAAGCATCCAAATGCTGGTGGAGAACGCCTTGAAACATAACATCAACACCCGTGAATCGCCTTTGGTGATAGACATCCGCATCTGCGAAGAGAACGTGACGGTGACCAACAACCTGCAACTGCGCAGTTCGGTAAGCAAGAACCGCATGGGACTGGATAACTTGGAAAAGCAATACTGCATCCACGGCAAGCATATCGAAGTGATGAAGTCGGATTTCATGTTCACGGTGGTGCTGCCATTGCTCTGAACCAAGTTTTGACCAGCGGGAAGATAACAAGCGGTTTTGGTCTGCCCAAAACACAAACTTGCTACCCTCCTGTTGGCATTGCAAAACTATAAATCAACGAGTTAAACCTTAACAAGCAAACCTGCGCAGAACGCAGCAAACGAAGCAGCGACTGTTAAATCTGCATTTTTGACGGGTAACGATTAGGAAACCGTTCTCTTTTTCCAATCCGCTTTGGAACGCTTTTTAATCCTCTGCCCAACTTCCGTGATTTTCTCCTAACTGCTTAAATTTCAGTTCTTATTGCGTTAATCTACTGATTTCCTTCGATTATTCCAGCGATATTGCTTAATTTTGCGGAAGTTATCAAACGAAAGGGTCGGATGGAGAACAAGAAAAGGTTTCTGATAGTCATACTTGTGTTGCTGGTGGCCATCATCGGTACGGTCGGCTTGTCGGTGGCCTTGATGATTCAGACTTACAAGGGATTGAATGACGAGTTTGCAGGGAGTGTGCAGGCGGCCCTTTCCGAAGCCATCCAGTTGGAGCGACGCATCAGCGAAGCTGTCAATATGGATATCAGCCAGCCGGTGCAGGGGGAAGGGAAAATGACCAGCCTTCCTGTCCTGGAGGGAATTTCTCCGGCGGACATATCTTCCATTTCCGTCCATAAGAATGTGAAGGAAAGGAACTCCATATCCATTGATTTCCGGAAAGATTCATTGGGAGGAATGATATCCTCGGACAAATTCAATGTGCAGGTCTTCCGTGATTTTCTGGATGAATTGTTCAGAAGCCGGGGCATCCTTGCGCCTTATTTCGTGCTGGTGAGGCAACAGGTTCCTGGCAAGAAGGTGATTTGCATCGGGAATACGGTTGAAAATCAAGGAACTTCCATCCAAGTGGCCGGGGAAAAGGGGGATACGACTTTGATCACGTATGGAAATGCGGGGACGGATGCGGACACTCCGCCAAACTTTGATACGCTTTATGCAGACTTTTTCCCTGGGAAATGTGCCTTGGAATGCCGGGCGGAGGCAGGTACTTTTCCCATCACGGAGTGCCGGGTCAGGATAGAAAGTCCCCATCGGATGCTTTTGGGGAAGATGGCCGGTATCATCGCGGCTTCCGTCCTGATAGCGTTGGTGCTGATTGGTTCGTTCATCTATTTGTTGAAGACCATCTTGCGGATGAAGTCGGTAGGAGAGATGCGGCGTGACTTCACGCACAACATCACGCATGAGCTGAAGACGCCCATTGCCGCCATCAGTGCCACGAATGAGGCTTTGGCAGATTTTTCTGTCGGGGAATATCCCGAAAAGCGGAAGAAATACTTGGACGTCCAGCGGCATTACCTGCAGACGCTTTCCTCGATGGTGGAGCGGATTTTGTCCCTGTCTGTCCAAGAGAGCGAGCATTTCCGCTTGCATCCGGAAACTTGTCCGTTGCGTGCGTTAGTTGCCGAACAAGTACAGGCCTTGCAAGATAAGTATGGCAAGGATGTCCGGATAGACGTGGAGATACCCGACTATCAGGTCTGCGTGGATAAATTCCATTTCTCCAACGTCTTGCAAAACTTGTTGGACAATGCCGTGAAATATACGCCTTCCCATCCGCATATCGTCCTGAAGGCAGGCCAAAAGGGCAGGAATACATGGATTTCCGTCAGTGACAATGGCATGGGCATACCCCCTTCCCAACGGAAACGAGTGTTCGAGAAGTATTACCGGATACCGACGGGGGATGTCCAAAATGTGCGCGGATTCGGGATAGGTCTTTATTATTGCCGCTTGGTGGTGGAGAAACACGGAGGGAAAATCTCGGTTTCCGGCTCCCCGGAAGGGGGGACGACGGTGACCATTCTATTTTGAGGATGTATGGATAAGCAGCAGATTAAACTATTGTTGGTCGAAGACGAGCAGGCTTTTGCCTGGGTATTGGCGGATACGCTTTCCGACAACGGATTTGAAGTGCGCAATGCGTATGACGGGGAAGAGGCCCTGCAAATGCTTCATTCGGAGTTGCCGGATGTGATGGTGGCGGACATCATGATGCCGAAGATGGATGGCTTCACCTTGGTGCGGCAACTTCGGAAGGAAGGCATCCGGACGCCTGTGCTCTTCCTCTCCGCGCGGACAGACCCGGAAGATGTGGTCAAAGGCTTTGAATTGGGAGCCAGTGACTACATACGCAAGCCTTTTGCCATCAAGGAATTGATTGTACGTATCCGTGCTTTGTTGGGGCGGTTGCAGGAGACTCAGATAAAAATTCAGGAAGAAAAATTCCATATCGGTAATTTCTTGTTCGATGCGATGGCTCACAAGTTGTCCATTCAGACGGGGGAGAGCGTGCAGGAAATCTCCCTCCCAACGCGCGAATCCGAGATATTGGCTCTCTTGTGCCGACGTATGGGCGAAGTGGTTCCTACCGCTTCTATCCTGCAGGATTTGTGGGGAAATGATGATTATTTCTGTACCCGGAGCCTGAATGTGCACATCACGCGCCTCCGCAAGAAGCTGGCTGCGGATGGGCGCATAAGTATTGATGCGTTTCGGGGAATGGGTTACAGGCTCTGGGTGCAATAATGTTTGAAAAAATGGTTGATTAATCATAATTACTCACTAGTGGGCACTTTAAATTAAACATTGTTCTTTGAAATCTTTGATAATCGCATAGTTATGTATCTTTTTCGAGCGTGACGATTTGAATTGAAAAGTTGTTTTTAGCTTTGTCTAAAAGCTAAAAACGATGAATCAAG
>CASEYC010000074.1 GCA_949292025.1 uncultured Bacteroides sp.
CTCTGCCGCTTCTGCAAGATTTTTCCGAAACGCTCGGAAAGCGTCTTGGCGGTCTCGCCCACCACCTGCCCGGAGAAGATGTTGCCCACCGTGTTCATCACGACTGCGGCTTCTTTGTCCCCATAATCGCGCTTCAACTGCGAGAAGTCCTGGAAGCCGAGGCAGACCGCCACCTTGTTGCTTCGGGCGGTGGCGATAAGGTTGTCCAGCCCCTTGAAGTAAATCGTGGGCAGCTCGTCGATAATCACCGCCGACTTCAGCTTGCCTTTCTTGTTGATGAGCTTCACGATGCGGGAATTATACAAGCCCAACGCCGCGCCGTAGATGTTCTGTCGGTCGGGATTATTGCCGACACAGAGGATTTTCGGCTCATCGGGATTGTTAATATCCAGCGTAAACTCGCTGTCGGACATGACCCAATAAAGCTGTGGGGAAATCATGCGCGAGAGCGGTATTTTCGCCGACGCTATCTGCCCGGCAAGCTGCTCCATCGCTCCGCCTTGCCAAGCGTCCATGAACGGGGAAAGATAATTCTCCAACTCCGGGTAGCTGGTCAAAATAGGAAACACGTCCTCGTAACGGCGGTTCAACAGTTCGATGGCATGGGGAAAAGTGCAATACTTTCCGTCTTGATAAATCCGTAAGTACCAAATAATTGCAGCGAACAGAATAATCGGACTTTCTACAAAGAAATCCCCTTGCTTTTGCACCCAAGTTTTATTGAGATTAAGCATTATCGTATAGGCACTTTCGTAGGCATCGGTGATGTCCTCCATGAAATCCGGATGGATGGGATTGCAGCGGTGGCTCCTGCGCGGGTCGTCGAAGTTGATCACGTAGAACTTCGGCTTGACCTTGTAGCCGTCGCCGTGGTTCATCAGGTGGTTGTAGGCGATGGTCGATAAGTCCGGGTACTTGAAATCGTAGCAATAAAGACTGAAGCCCTTTTCAATCTGTTGCTTGATAAAGCTGTTTACCACGGCATATGACTTTCCGCTGCCCGGAGTGCCCAATACAATGGACGCACGGAACGGGTTTACCACGTTGATATACCCGTCGTTCCACTTCTTCTTATAGTAAAAGCGCGTGGGCAGGTTCACCGAATACTCGTTCTCCATGAGGCGCGTTTCCTGCTGGAAGCTCTCGTTCTCCACGTTGAACACGTCTTCCATGAGGTTGGTGCGCAGAAGGCGGCTCATCCATGTGCCAGACATCAGGAGGCAGACATAGCCCGCCGCCATCGAAGCGGCGTAAAAACCCACGTTGGCTTCCACGGGCAGCGGCAGGGAGAGCATCCACCAGTTGAGGAAGAACAGTACCAGCCCTGCGGCAAGCACCGCCCAAATCCTGCCCCACGTGATTTTTTCCTCCTTCACGCCCTTTGTGCCGAGGCACGAGAGCGCCAAGAGCAACAACGCGAAAAGTTTTGTATAAAGGATATGATGGAACAGCCCGGCGGTGCGGTCGAAATTGACCAGCATCCGGTCCACGACACCGATGTCGATGCCCCACAGCCTTACGGCTTCATACCCGTACCAATAGAGGTGGACGACCACC
>CASEYC010000075.1 GCA_949292025.1 uncultured Bacteroides sp.
ACTGTTTGGTTGGGTATGTAAGGACGAAAATGTATCTTTGCCATTGTATGAAATCTTAATGCCCAAAGGTACAAAAACTTTGGGATATGACAAAGCCCTGGCTTGTGAAAGTCGGGGCTTTGAGCATAAAAAAGAAGGTGCGCTTTTTGACACACCTTCTACTCCCTACCTTCTCCTTGTGTATAGAGAGGGACGAGGTAGGGAGAAGGTAGGGAAGAGGGGTAACTTTGGGGTTATTTAGTGTGAGGAAGATTTGGAGGGGAATTTATCGAATCTCGCTATAAATTTACCGTTTTTCGATAAATATTTTCTGTTTTTCTTGATATTCTCGAAAATATCCCTTTCCTTTGCAGGCAGAACAAGTACAACTGACAACGTATAAACACTGAAAAGCATCTGGATTATGAAAAGAGCATTGATGAGCATTACGCTCCTGGTGGTGTCACTCTCCGTGGTGGCAAGTCTGCTGATAGGGTTTCTCATTCCCGCCTGAGGAAAAGGGATGGATTGTTTGTTCACACTTAACGAAAGGAAAGTATGAAAGCTGCGATTAAACTGTTTTTGATATTCGTCCTGCTGCAACTCCTGGGCAGCCTGGCCGCCGTGCCGCTGGTGCTGATGTATCAGTTCGTGGTGACGGGGACGGTGGATGCGGAAGCGGCGGACGCACAGGCACTGCTGCCCGGCTCGTTGCTCACATTGTTCTTCACCGTCTGGTATCTGTGGAAGAAGGACTACCTGACGGACGACGGGCAGATCTATTCCCCCGTGTCCGGCGGCTACCTGGGCTGGACGGCCCTGATGGGTTTCGGAGCCATCACGCTGCTGGGGGCATTGGTGGATGAGCTGGACTTCCTGCCGGATTGGCTGGAAATGACGTTCGACCAGATGCTGTCCTCTTGGGTGGGCGTGCTTGACATTGCCTTGCTGAGTCCTATACTGGAGGAACTGACGTTCCGCGGCGCCATCACGCGCGAGCTGTTGCGCAAGTTCCGTCCAGGGATGGCCATCTTCATTTCCGGCCTGCTGTTCGGGCTGATTCACTTCAACCCCGTGCAGTCGGTGTTCGGCTTCCTGATGGGAATGTTGTTGGCATGGCTCTATTGGCGGACGCGCAGCGTGATACCCTGCATCGTGGTGCATGTGCTGAACAATTCGCTGAGCGTCTGGGCGATGTTGATGTATCCCGACGTGGATTCGCTGGACGAGATTTGGGGGCCTCATGCCGAGGTCATTTGCCTGGTGGTGGCAGCCGTGGCTTTTGTTGTGGGCTGGTGGCGACTGAAGCGCTATCCCAAGGCACCGGATTACGACACTCCTTCCGCGGAACTTATTAATCCGGAAAAGCCATGAAGAAGCGGTTGAACCTGTTGTGCGCCATCGTGCTGTTGGCATTGGGATGGTCGGTCATCGAGACGGGCTATTATATGATGGTGGGTGCCCGCATGGGCGTGGAGGCCGGATGGAACTACGCCAAGGCGGAAGCGGAAGCCGAAGAGCGGGGCGAAAAATTGGAGATGCCGGAGAAATTGCAGGAGTTCCGCCACGCGACTTACATCTCGCTGCTGTCTCCCGCGCTGCATGGCGAAGGCAAGGAGCTGTTCACGGACTCCGTGTACAACAAGACGTCCGGCCGGTACGTGCCCGCCTCGTATGCCACGATGATAGTCAGCGTGGAGAAGTCCGTCCCTTGGGGCAAGGGCCTGCTGGCCATGGTGGAGTTTGCGGCCGCCGTATGGGCTTTGGTGCTGTTCATCCGGCTGGTGGTCAGCATCAACCGCTCGGACATCTTCAGTTGGCGCAACGTGCGGCGGCTCCGTCGGCTGGGCATCCTGCTGCTGGTGGTCTTCGGTTGCAACTGGCTGGGGTCGTGGCTGGAGTTGCAGGCCGTGCGCGAGGTGCTATCCGTGCCGAACTATGACCTGATATTGCCCGATGATTCACGGGGCGTGGCGTTGCTGCTGGGGCTCTGCTCGCTGATTGTAGCCGAGGTCTTCGCCATCGGGTTGCGGATGAAGGAAGAACAGGATTTGACGATATAAACAAGAAGGAGGAACCCTTATGAAGAGCTTGACATCGCTTTACATCCTTTGGGGCGTCATTTGTTGCCTCAATGTCTGCTTCATATTCCGTGATGCCACCCACATCTTGGATTATGCTTTGGAGAGTGTGTATCCCCAAGGCTTGCGGGAGTTTTCCGTGACCTTGGTGACCAAACCGGATATTTATGCGCCCGACACGCTGGTGAATACCCGCACGGGAGAAGCCATCGAGGTGGCCTACGGGCAGGCTTATCAACGCTTTTGGCACTCGGATTCCTTTCAAACCGTGCCTTGGGCGATGCGTCTGGCAGGGACCTTGTGCGGCGTGGCCAGTTTTTGCCTGATACTGTGGCCTTTTCGCTGGAGTAGGGCCTTCTTCAGGAATATCGAGCAAGGGGATTTTTTCACGGCAGGCAATGAACGGTTGTTGCGTCGGTTCGGCTATTATCAGTTGGCGGGTGTGGGATTGTTGGCCGTATTCCGCTTCATTGAGTTCCTCGGGTTGCGGATGCAGCTGGATTTCGAGCATTACCAAGTGGGATTCGAATGGTTTTCGCTGCTGGCCTACGCCATAGCACCCGCTTGCGCCCTGTTTGCGGCCGAAGCTTTCCGCATCGGGGCGCAGTTGCAGAAAGATACGGAAGGATTGGTATGATACATAAAGATATAAAATGAAGGAGATTGAATATGAAACGACTGAAAGCCATTTATAACTATTTGCAACGGCGTTACGGCGCGATGTGGACTTTGCTATTTTTTGCCATGCTGTCGTTGGCCTTGATCCTGATGCAGCTGTTTGGACTGTCCGCCAACTGGGGAGCACCCGATGGCGACAAATACATAGGCTGGATGTATGCCTGCAACCTTGTCAGTTTGCTTGTCATCAGCTCGCAGTTGTTGCGGCTGGATTGCCGCCGACTGCTGAGTCAACGCACGGCCAACATATTGGACACTTGTGGTTCTATCGTCATCCTGCTGATGCTTATCCGGAACCACTTGGCCAATCAGGTGACAAGTGTTAATCTAGACGAAACCCCATTCTATTCGGAAGATGGAATGTTCATGTATCTTTTGGGATTCATCCTGTTGTTCTGTGCAAAGTTGGTGAGCCGTGCGGCAAAGCTCAAGGAAGAACAGGACCTGACCATATAAAGACAGCCTATGCCCGTAGTCGTGAACCTGGATATCATGATGGCCCGCCGGAAGATTACCCTCAGCGAGCTGGCCGAACGGATTGGCATCACGCCTGCCAATCTCTCCATCCTCAAGACGGGGAAGGCCAAGGCCATACGCTTCTCCACGCTGGAGGCCATCTGCCGCGTGCTGGAGTGCCAGCCAGGGGACTTGCTGGAGTACAAGTAAGAACAAAATGGAGTCTGAATGCTTGGTTATCTGCAAAACTATAGCTATCTTTGTGCTATGAAAGTGAGAGAAGAAATAGGGAAATGGTTGATGGATGTGGCCAAGTATGTAGCTACAGCCGTATTGATAACTTCCTTTTTGGGAGAATTCAAAGAAAAATGGTTGGTGTACATAATAGGTATTCTTACCGTTATCTTATGTTTCTATTGGGGAGTTTGGCTTATTCATATCACTAATAATAAAAAGGAGAAATAACTATGGGTGGCATTGTAATGATGATTTTTTTATGCTTGTTGGCTACCGGTTTGGGTATATTTGCCCATACCAAAAGAGGTAAAGAGTTCCTGGATATTTAAAGCTGGCCTAAAGCCCGATGTAAATACACGCAGCCTGTACGAGTTTGAACCTACCCGTGCAGGCTGCGTGTGTCAGAGTGGGTTTACTGATTTTCCTTCGCCTTGTACGCCAACGCATACATCCGCATCTGCTTCACCATCGACAGCAAGCCGTTGCTGCGGGTGGGCGACAGATGTTCGCGCAGGCCGATGCGGTCAATGAAATAGAGGTCTGACTCCAGAATCTCGTCGGGCGTGTGGCCGGACAAGACTTTGATGAGGAGGGCGATGATGCCTTTCACAATCAGCGCGTCACTCTCCGCCTGGAAGACCAGTTTGCCGTCCACCTCGTCGGCCTGTAGCCATACGCGGCTTTGGCAGCCTTCTATCAGGTTTTGGTCGGTCTTGTACTTTTCATCCAAAGGGGCTTGTTCGTTGCCCAGGTCTATCAACAGTTGATAGCGGTCCATCCAATCGTCGAAGTCGCTGAACTCGGCGATTACTTCGTCTTGTGCTTCGTTTATCGTCATGATTCGTTGAGTATTGTTTTTTTAGGCGCGGATTACACGGATTTCACGGATATCCTTAGCATAATCAAACGATGTTTTGAGCGAAGCTAAATCCGCGTAATCCGCGCCTAAACTAAATTCCTATTTTTCGTTATACACCACTTCCGTCACCGTCCGCCCCACGGCATTCAGCGTGGCACGGTCTATCACGTCCATATTGTCATCGTGCGTATGCCAGAAGTCCCCGAAGCCGCTGTCGGCATTCGGGTCGTAGTTGATGATGTCTACGCAGGGGATGCGCGTCAAGCTGTAGACATAGATGTGGTCGTCGGTCACCTCCATACCGTCCTCCTGGGGGAAGAAGGAGCCGAAGCCCAGGCGTTGGGCGGTGTCCCAAATCTTCTTCACCTGATCCGGGGCGGTGCGCTGGGAGAATCCTTCACGGTAGAAGGTTGCCCCCCGTCCGCCCACCATGTCCAGCAGGATGCCGTAGCGGGCGTTGTAGCCCTGCACGTGGGGCACGCGACCCCAGTATTGCGAACCGAGGCACCAGGTGTCGGCCTTGTAATTGCCTTTGTAGAAGGTGGGGATGCCGTAGTCTTCCGCGTCGAAGAAGATGATGTCCACGCCGATTGCCGGGGCCTGTTGCTGCATCAGTCGGGCCATCTCCAGCAGGACGCCCACGCCGCTGGCACCGTCATTGGCGCCGAGGATGGGCTCGCGTTGCTTCTTCTTGCTGCGTTCGGAGTCGGCGTAGGGACGGCTGTCCCAATGGGCGCAGAGCAAGACGCGGCGACGGTTGTCCGGATTGAACGAACCGATGATGTTGCGCGCCTTGAGGATGGTGTTGTCATACGCCACGAGGTCGGCCTCCTGCACGTGGACGGTGGCGCCGAACTGTTTCAATTTGCCGATGAGGTAGTCGCCGCAGGCGCGGTGGGCGGCGGTGTTGGGCACACGCGGGCCGAAGTCCACCTGCTCCTTGACGTAGCGGTAGGCGCTGTCGGCATTGAAGGCAGGCACGACGACGGAGGCGGGAATGGCTTCCTGCGCACCGTCCTCGTTGACGGCCTGTTTACGATTGCTGCTGCACGCCACGATGGCCACGGCTATCAGGCACAGGGCAGCGATGAAGGGATAATTTCGTTTCATTGCTATTTAAAACTCAGTTTTACTTCTTTTTTTCCGACTTCCAGCACAGCCTCGGCGCCACAGGGCAAAGGCATATTCCGCGTGACATGCCCCACGGGGAAGCCGAAGCAGATGGGGATGTCGTAAGGCTTCAGCACGTCGGCCAGGGCTTCATAAAGCGGCTTGCCCAGCGAACGGTTCTCCTCGTACTCGGTGAACTGGCCGATGAGGAGTCCGCTCAATTTCTCCAATACGCCGCCCAGCTTCAGGTTGTACAGCATCCGCTCCACGGCGTGCGGGCGTTCGCCCACGTCCTCCAGGAAAAGAATCGTCCCCTCCGCCGGGATGTCCCAAGGCGTGCCACGCAGGCCGTAGGACACGGCAAAATTGCCCCCACGGAGGATGCCGCGCGAAGTGCCTTGGTGATTGAGCCTATGTGCCTCGCAGACGATGTCAAAGTTCTGCTTTTCCCCAGGGTATTGCCCGAAGAGGATGTCGTACAACGCTTGCATCGCCGGGTCGTCGTCCGGCTCCACGGTGAGGTGGCGGGCCATCGGGGCGTGCAGGGAGACGAAGCCCTCGTGCTGGAAGACGCAATGCAGGGCAGTGATGTCGCTGAAGCCGATGAGCCACTTGGGCTGCTCGCGGAAGCGGGTGAAATCCAGCTTGTCCACCAAGTGTACGGCACCATAGCCTCCACGGCTGCAGAGGATGGCACGCGCCTTCGGGTCGTCCATGGCCTCCTGTAAGTCCTTCAGCCGCTGGGCGACAGAACCCGCATACGTGCCGTGCGAGCTGCCTGCGTGGGAAGCCAACACAGGCTCCAGTCCCCACGACTTGAGCCGCCGGGCAGCTCCCCGCAAGAAGGCTTTGTCTATCTTGCTGGACGGGGAGAGGATGATGACGCGGTCGCCCTCACGGAGGCGGGGCGGATATATCAGGCTTTCCATGTTCAGTGCTTTTGCGCGCAAATGTACGCATTTCGGGGGAGAATACGATAAAAGAACAAGGGATTTTGCTGTACATTCCTCCGTCATCCCTCCACTATCCCTCCACTAATACTCCTATGATACTCCTATTATACTCCTATATTAGTCCTATTCAGAATAAGACTTATAGCGGTCTTCAAACAGCCGGATAAGAAAGTTCAAAGGGTGTTGAAAACGGTAAAAATGCGCCAATCTGCTAAAATTCTCTTTCTATTCTTTGTTTTTCCTAAAAAATGTATAACTTTGTGACGTCTAATCCCAAAAACTCACGATTATGGCTCAACAGGAAATGGCCGTGCTGGTGCAGAGGCAGGCGGCGAAATATGGAGACCGGGCGGCCTTGAAATACAGGGACTATGCCCGTGGCGAATGGATTCCCATCACGTGGAAGGAGTTTGAATGCGCCGTGCGCACGGCGGCCAACGCCTTGGCGGCCTTGGGCGTGGACGAACAGGAGAACGTGGGTATCTTCTCGCAGAACAAGCCGGAGTGCCTGATGACGGACTTCGCAGCCTTTGCCAACCGCGCCGTCACCATCCCGCTCTATGCCACCAGTTCGCCCCTGCAAGTGCAGTACATCGTGAACGATGCCGCCATCCGCTACCTCTTCGTGGGCGAGCAATTCCAATATGATGCCGCATTTTCGGTGTTCGGCTTCTGCGAGTCGTTGCAGCAACTCATCATCTTCGACCGCTCGGTGCAAAAGGACCCGCGCGACTTGACTTCCATCTATTGGGACGAGTTCCTGGCCTTGGGCAAGGACCTGGCACACGAGGCGTTGATAGCCGAGCGGACTTCCCGCGTCGAAGAACACGACCTGATGAACATCCTCTATACCTCGGGCACAACGGGCGAGCCGAAAGGCGTGATGCTGCGCTACAGCAACTACAACGAGATATTCCGCGTGCACGATGAACTGCTCAGCCTCCTGACCGACCAGGACGTGTCGCTCAACTTCCTGCCCCTCACCCACATCTTCGAGAAGGCGTGGACCTACTTCTGCCTGCGCCGCGGCGTGCTGGTGTGCGTCAACCTGCATCCCTCCGACGTACAGCAATCGCTGCGCGAGGTGCGCCCCACGGTGATGTGCAGCGTGCCCCGTTTCTGGGAGAAGGTCTACCAAGGCGTGCACGAGCGCATCGCCAACGAAAGCCCCCTGCGCCGCGCCCTGATGCTGGACGCTCTGAAGGTGGGGCGCGAGCACAACCTCGATTATGTCCGCGCGGGCAAGCTACCACCCATGATGTTGCGCCTGAAATACAAGTTCTACGAGCGGACGGTCTATGCCCTGCTGAAGAAGACCATCGGGTTGGAGAACGGAAATTTCTTCCCCACTGCCGGGGCGGCTGTTTCCAATGAAATTTGCGAGTTTGCCCACTCCGTGGGATTGAACATGATGGTGGGCTATGGGCTGACGGAATCCACGGCCACGGTGGCCCTCTATCCCCTCACAGGCTTCGAGGTAGGCTCGGTGGGGCGTGTCATCCCCGGTTTGGAGGTGAAAATAGACGATAACCAGGAAATCCTGCTCCGCGGCAAGACCATTACCGACGGCTATTACAAGAAACCCGTTTCCACCGCCGAGGCTTTCACTTCCGACGGGTGGTTCCGCACCGGCGATGCGGGCTACCTGAAGGACGGCCACCTCTATCTGACGGGCCGCATCAAGGAGCTGTTCAAGACCTCCAATGGCAAGTACATCTCGCCCCAGGCCTTGGAAGCCCGCCTGGGCATCGACCGCTACATCGACCAGATAGCCATCATTGCCGACCAGCGCAAGTTCGTCTCCGCACTGATAGTTCCCGTCTATGACTACGTGAAGGTCTATGCCAACCGCAAGGGCATCCCCTACGCCTCGATGGAAGAACTGCTGAAGCACCCCAAGATACAAGCCCTCTTTCACGCCCGCATCGAGACCCTGCAGCAGCAGTTTGCCCACTACGAGCAGGTGAAGCGCTTCGCCCTCCTGCCTCGCCCGTTCAGCATGGAGCAAGGCGAGCTGACCAATACGCTGAAACTGCGCCGCGCCGTGGTGGCCGAGCACTTCAAGGAGGTCATAGACAAGATGTATGCCGAGGCGGAAACGGAGCAACAGGCGCAGAAAGAAGTAAATTAAGGCATAAAAAAAGAGGAGCCTTCACGAGGTTCCTCCTTTTTTGTCTCGATGCAAGCAAGCGGATTACTTGCGCAAGCCCAACTCCTTTACGATGGCGCGGTAGCGTTCGATGTCGCGGTCCTTCAGGTAATCCAGCAGGGCGCGGCGCTTACCAACCAGCATCGTCAGAGCTCTTTCAGTGCTATAATCTTTTCTGTTGAGCTTCAGGTGCTCAGTCAGACGGGCAATACGGTAGGAA
>CASEYC010000076.1 GCA_949292025.1 uncultured Bacteroides sp.
CGAAATCCTGCGAATCCTAAGCTTTTCTCTACTGGATAAAACGCCTGTAAGAGAGATACTTACTGATTGCGATTACAAAAATGTCAAAGAACTAAATTATAAACAGTTGAAAATCAGCTGGGACTAAGTGCCCAGCAGTGATAATTACTTTGATTCTTCCGACAGGCTTTCGCTGTATATGTCCTGCATTGTTGTCCGCATGGATTTTTACGTTATAGCCTTCTATGGTTTTCATTTTGTTTTATGAAAGGGTTTAACATTAATTCTGCTGCAAAGTAAAGACTGTCAAATGTCAAAACAAGACATAACCACAGATAATGAATGGAAAAACAGAAAAAACAAAGATGTGCCGCGATTTTTCACAAGCAGAAGTGTAACTTTGTAGCATAACATCAAATTCATCACAGTATGGCAGCAAATCTCTTTGGGCGGTATGTCTGGCTGATAGATACCCTGCGCCGATACAAACGCCTTACGTTTCAGGAAATCAGCGAGCTTTGGCAGGAAAGCGGACTGGGCTATGGTGAGGAATTGCCTTTGCGCACGTTCCACAATCACCAAAAGGCCATCAAAGACATCTTCGACGTGTACATTGACTGTGACCGCAAGGACGGTTACCGGTATTACATAGACGAGCCGGAACGGTTGGAGGGTAATAATCTGCAAAGTTGGCTGATAAGTTCCTACGCTACATTAAACCAAATTCAGGCGGATAACAAATTGGAAGACCGGATTATTTTTGAGGATATTCCATCTGGACAAACCTGGCTCACTCCTATCACTGAGGCCATGCGACGCAACCATGTTCTGCAAATCACGCATCAAGGTTTCGGCAAACCGGTGCCTAATTCCTTCGAAATAGAACCATACTGCCTGAAAGTCGTGAAGCGCCGTTGGTACGTGGTGGCACGCAGTCCGTACTATTCGGATCGGAACAAAGAGAAAGGCATCAAGCCTGCTGATGTCTACCGGGTATATGCCCTCGACCGCATTTCAGATATTCAGGATACGGGCAAGACGTTTAAGATGAAAAAGAGTTTCGATGTCAACCAATATTTTGAAGGATGCTGTGGAGTAATCACGTCGGATGAACCCATACAGCGCATTGTGCTCTTGGCTTATGGTGGCTTTGCCGACTACCTGCGTACATTGCCCTTGCACGAATCACAGCGTGAGATAGAGGGTGATGACGAGTCCACGCTCTTTGAATATCACCTGAAGCCGACTTTCGACTTCTATCAGTTGGTTCTTGCCCAAGGCGACCAGGTGGAAGTATTAGAGCCGGAATCCGTGCGTAACGAAATGCGCAATTTCGCAAAAAACATGTTGGACTATTATACTTGGGAGGAGGATAAACCATGCAAGGAATAAATTTCGTAGCCATTGACTTTGAGACAGCCACGGGCAAGCGTGCTTCCATCTGCGAGGCAGGCATCTGTGTGGTACGTGATGGAAAGATAGTGGAAACCCGTTCGTGGCTTGTCCGCCCGCAAGGAAACAGCTACAGTTATTGGAACATGCAGATACACGGCATCCGTCCGCAAGACACCATAAACTCTCCGGAATTTCCGGAAATATGGGCGGAAATCTGCGCATACCTTAAAGACATTCCCGTGCTTGTGGCTCACAATGCTGCTTTCGACATCGGTTGCATCCGTCATTCGCTGGAACTATACGGCATGGAGAAACCGGACATTGCCTATTATTGTTCCCTACGTGCTGCACGCAGGCTTTACAACTTCGGCTGCAACAGCCTGGATTATCTCTGTGACCAGTTCAAGATACCTTACGGACAGCATCACCGGGCAGGGGATGATGCGGAGATGTGCGCACGGCTGTTTCTGAGGGAATTGGAGGATGCTGGATGGTGCAGATTAGAAGGAATGGAGTATTGTAATGGAAAACTATAGTTTATCAACTAATTAACGTGAGTTCGATATAAATCAAAACATAGCAAGTTGCCCGTCTTTGACGAAACATAAGTCAATGGCGGGCTTCTTTTCAAAGAAGCAGTATACAGCTATGGCAGAGATCGAGTTGGCAATGACGTTATTGAAGGAGCGGTGTCTGGAGTGTTCAATCTGGGCGATGTTCTTTAACTCGTCATTGACCGTTTCAATCAAAGCGCGTTTTCTCAGCAGGATTTTGTCCGCTATGCTCATCAGGGAATTCTTCATGTTGTTCTTCACTTTGGTTATCAACTATATGCCGTTAAGGAATAGGTTCTCGAACAAGGTTTGCCCGATATACCCCTTGTCCGCACAGAGTTTTCCTTTTATATTCTTCAGGAACTTGGGAAAGAGATGCGCCAGATGCTTGCAGACATATTCCTTGTAGTAATGCTTGAAACATCTGAAGCCTCCCGAGTGGAATAGGATTAGGATGACCATAATTTCCGTATCACTTATCCGGGGTTCTGCTTGTTCCGATGCTTATGATTCTTGTCTTCAACCATATATTTTTCCTGTGTTTTGGCAAGTTCCTTGTAAAAATCATCTGCCATACAAAAAATCTCCGTAACTTTAGCCTCTGAGAACATAGTGGTAATCACTTAAATGTTATACTTGAGCACTATAAATTTAATGCTTTTATCGCTATGTTCCTATTTTTCAAACTGATTTTATATCGGACTCACGTTATATTAAATGATAAAGGCGCTATAACTGTGTTCAACCTACACTAAAGCGAAGGATTCATGGGAAGGTTTATATATAAGGCGAAATCATAGTAATAACTTTTCAGTAATCCGCTTGTTGGTAATAGCCTTATTCGCTAGCTTTACTGAAAAAAGAATTGACAGAAACGGGGGTAAACAAGTCTATATTTCTGATCCTGTCCTGAAACTTTGGTTAAGGCGGGAATTCTTATTAGTCAGCAGGAATTTGATGCCACAGGCAATGAGGTGAGCACCTAAAACTCCGCCCATGAACAATCCTGTCATTCTGAGCCAGCTGTCAGCAAAGCAAGACGCTCCGAAGCCAGCGGCAACAACCAAGATAACAGACCAGCCCTCTGGATTGTTTTGGGTGTAGTCGGGTGAGTATTTCTTGAAGAATTTCATGGATGTTTCTTGTAATAGATTGGGTACTTGTGAAACGTGAGTAAGTTAATTTTGTTCACTTATTTGTTTAGGCAAATATATGACAAATTCCGTAAATTCGCCCTCTATGCTGTTGACTATTATTTTTCCTTCATGGGCTTCCACCACTTGCTGGACGAAATTCAGACCCAAGCCAAATCCGGAAGTTCCTTTCTTCCGTTTTTGCCGTCCGGCGGCAGCACGCTCGTATTTGTTGAAGATGACCTTTTGATCTTTATCCGAGATTCCCACGCCGTTATCATGCACTTTCAGGATGGTATAGCGTTCATTGCTTGTCGAGCTGAGAGTGATTTCTACGCTTTCTTTGGAGTATTTGATGGCATTGTCTATTAGGTTGCTCAATATTTCTTCCAAAAACTCTTCATCGGCATAGATTACCTTAATTTGCACATCTTTGATGAAATGCACAGGCTTTTCAGCTTTTGCGGTAAACTTGTCGATAAGCTTACCTATGATAGGTTCTAATTCAAGTTCTTCTTTGTGCATTTCCAACTTTTGCTGCTCCAGTTTGGATATGGTCAATATTTTATTGGTCAGTGTCAGTAAATGGTCTGTTTCACTTTCGGCTATTTGAAAATACTTTTCTTTCTTATCCGGTTTGTCATCCAAACGTCCGGTATGCAATAGGTTCAGCACCATAAAGATTGTACTGAGCGGGGTCTTCATGTCATGTACCATGGCGTAGGAGAAATCTTCGCGGATTTGCAAAATGGATCTAAGTGTTCTAATTAATTTGTGTTGATAGATAAAACAAATAACGATAAATAGCATTACAAGAATTGATGATAGGAAGACAATAGCCATCCTCTTTATAAGTGCATTATATGGATTAATAATTCCGATTTGAACCCCTTGTGATAAATCTTCCGTTATTGGCATCATTTCAGACTTGATAATCCACCAATGTTTATCCGTCATATTACTTTGGCATATATATTCTGATGTCTTAATATCTTGAATATAGGATATAGTAGGACAATCAACATCTATTTCTTTAAATAGAATAGAACTGATAGAGTCTATACGACTTAATGATATATCTAATCCGATTTTTGATAATCCTTCATTTAAGCTGATTATCTCAGGAGCAAATTCATTTAGGTTCGTATCGGCAGGTATGCTAATTCCTGAGATTTCAGTGCCTTTTGGAGCTTCCTTGAATCTTAGGGCGGCTTCTTTTCTTAGTGAAGTGATTAGTATTGAATTGCATTCTTTCTGCATGACCCATTCGAAATTTTTATATGAAGTAAATAGCCAAATAGATTGCAGTGCTATAATTGCTACTAATCCAATAGATACTAATATATTGATGTTCTTGAATTTCATAGATGTTTCTTGTTTATTCGTTCCTGACCTCCCAATGCCCGTTTCTCTTGCCGTTCACACGTCTCAGTATTCCTTTCTCCTGCAAGGCTATGGTAATGGACTTCACCTTGCGTTCAGACTTTCCTATTTGTGCGGCTATATCTTTTTGAGTGGCCGATGGATTCTCCTGCACGATGCGGAGCACGGCGATTTCTTCCAAAGTGCATGATTTGCACTTTGAAGATAATTCATCAGGCATTTTTGCACGTTGGATTGCACTTTGAACTTTGTTGTCCTTTTCAGTCATGGTATTCCAATCTATGTGCAGTTCCCTGTTTCTCAACGTATGATGTTCCCCCAGCAGCAAGTTTTTCAAGAAATGTTCCAGGTAAACGGTAGTTTCCGTGATGCCTTTTTGCAGGTTGTTATAATTGGCGCGGACCAGTGCGTTGCGGAAAAACCACGAATTTTCGGCAAACACGTCGTTCAATACCTGAAAGCCGAGTGTCTGCAGGTATTTGATAAGGAAAACGGCTGTAGTGCGCGTATTACCCTCGCAGAAAGCATGTATCTGCCATAAGTTGGCGCAGAATCGGGCCAAATGGCGGATGGCATCATCCACATGCATGCCGGCATACGAAAAGTCGCGTTCCGTACGCAGGTCGTAGTCCAAGGCCTCACTGATGGTATCGTGACTGGCATAAATCACGGTTTCTCCGTTCAGTACCCATTCGTTTTTCGTGATGTTGTAGTCTCGTATCTTTCCTGCTCCTTTGAACAGACCTTCAAAGAGTCGCCGGTGTATGGATGTAAGTTGGGCAGGAGAGAAGTTGAAACTTTTTTCCGCCAATATTTCGGCTATGCGTGCCGATACTTTGTCGGCCTCCTCCGTGCGGTCTTGTTCTGTGGAATTTCGCTGGTCAGCCGATTTATAATAAGTATCTATCAGTTGTTTGGCTTCCTGTATGGTGATTTCTCCTTCTATGTGTCGCTTGGCCGTGTTGAGCAAATAGTCTGAGGCTTGTAGTCCGTCTACCTGTTGCAGGCCAATGCCTACCTGCCAGGCCCCGGCCCGTTCCTGCATCCGGGGTTCCCCTTGGCGGATGTATTCCTCCAAGCCGCTTATCGTGTATTTGTTCTTTTCTTCGTCCATGATGTAGTTTTCGGCAAAGTTACTAATCAAGTCAATAATAAAGTGCGGATGAAGCGGAATATCCCGCCTCATCCGCGCTCATTCAGTAGGAATAACCACTGCTGGTTATTTCACATTATATCCCGTCACCACCAGCTTTGGCGCATTGCCGCGTGTATCCACGTCTTTCCAGTGCACGCGCACTTCCTTCTTCTCGCCGGGCAACAACGCGAAGTAGTTGTCCTCGTAGAAGATGGGGAGGAATTGCAGGCCGTCTTCCGCACCCACGATGTTCAGGCGAACCATCAGGGCAGGGGTGGAGGAGGGGTTCTCCAACGTCACCACGGCTTGCCATTCGCCGTTGGCATCCTGTTCGTATTGCAGGTTGGATTGCAAGGCTACCTTCTCCAGTTGCTTCAGGTCTTGGTAGTTGTTCTCCTCCTTGCTGCGGTGGTAGAAGTTTTCCGAAACCGTGCGGCCGCCTTCCTTCAGCGTCAGCTTGATGAAGTGAACCTTCGTCAGGTTGTCGGGAAATTGCAGCTTGAGGCACTTCTCGGTCGTGTCTTCCTGGCTGTTCACCTTGGCTTCGCCTTCCCAAGCCACGCTGGCATCCATGTTCAATACTTGGACATGAGCCGTGAGGTCGGTATGGGCACCCGCATGGTAGTTCACCACTTCCACTTCATCCGTGGCAGGATTCCACTGGATGTGCAAGGGCTCGCACGCCTTCTTGATGCCGAAATAAGCGGCGGTAGGCTCGAAGTAATAGTCGTAGGTCTGCCATACCATCGACGGCCAGCACGGGTGGCTCATCCACATCAGCAGGCCCATGCGGTTCTTGCTGCGCGACTCGAAGAGGCTGCGGTGGCCGTCATAGTTCACCCACTGCGCCAATTCGGTAAACTCTTTGGCGCTCTGTGGCTGGCCATAGCCCTGGGCGATGATTTCGTTGAACGAAGTGGCACCCTGCGCACCTTCCAGCGTATAGTCGTGCATGCCCCATTCATCGGATTGCGGCCAGATGCCTTCGGGCGAATACGTGCGCAGGAAGCTCTCGTAGGTCATCACGTTGGGCATGCCGCGCTCGCTGTGGAACTTGTCGTTGCCCGTTTCCAAGGTGAAGTAGGTCTTGGCAGGAAGCATCCGGTAAGGACCGTGTCCGCTCACCACGTCGTCGGCAGAGCTGGAGATATAGTGCAGGCCCGGATGTTCTTCCTTCACAATCTGGCGCAGGGCCTTGTCAATGTTTGCAGGAGGATAGCCCTCGTTGCGTCCGCAATAGATGCCGATGGAAGCATGGCTGCGGATGCGGTTCACATAATCCTTGGCATTGGCGATGAACATGTCGGAGTAATACGGGTCGGGACCATCGGCGGGATTGGCCAGCCAGAAGTCCTGCCAAACCATGATGCCATGTTTGTCGCACGCCTCATACAGTTCCTCGTCGCCAATCATGCCCACCCAGTTGCGCATCATGGTGAAGTTCATGTCCTTGTGATAGGCCACGGCGGTCTCATATTCGCGTCCGCGGTAGTTGAGGTTCACCTCGCTGAATCCCCAGTTGCCGCCCATGCCGATGAAGCGGCGTCCGTTGATGTAGAGGTTCAGGATGTGGTTGTCCTCGTTGAAGTCCATTTGGCGGATGCCCACCTTGAAGTCTTTCGTGTCCGAGATTTTCCCGTCTATCTTGAAGATGAAGTTGGCGTCATACAGGTAGGGCTCTCCATAACCATTGGGCCACCATAGGCGCGGGTTCTTCATCTGAAGTTGCGGGAATTGCCGGACGTCGAAGCGCACGGTCTTCACTTCGTTGGCTGCCAGCTTCACGGGTTGTTCGAAGGTGATGTCGCCCACCTGTCCGGACAATACGCCTTCCACTTCCTTGTCGGCGTGGTTCTTGACGATGATTTCCGGAGTTAAGGTGGCCTGCGTGGTGTCAGGCAAAGCCAAAGCCGTCTGCACGAAGGGGTCTTGCAGGGTGACATGCCCGGTGCTGGTCAGCCTGACATCATTCCATATACCTATGTTACGTCCGCGCACCGTGGGAATCCAGTCCCAGCCGATGGTGGCATGGAAGGTGGGATTATCCGCACCCAGGATGCCTCCGTTGAAGTCCGTGCTCTGTTTGTTCTTTTCCTTGACGGCGCCGATGTGTTCGTTCTTGATGATTTCCACCGCCAATACATTCGTGCCTTCCTTCAGCAAGTCGGTCACGTCGAACTGCCCGCGGATGAAGGCGCCCTCCAGCCGTCCGGCTTTTTGTCCGTTCAGGTAGACATTGGCCTTCCAGTTGATGCCGTCGAAGTTCAGCGTCACGCAATCGCCCTTGAAGCCTTGCGGCACTTCAAACTCATTGCGATACCAGAAGTTGGAGTTGAAGAAAGATTCGGACGATACCAGCTGGTTGTCCGCATAGTTGAGGTCGGGCAGGGCACCTGCGTTCATGTAGCTGCCCAAGACAGTGCCGGGCACTGTGGCCACCACCCATTGTCCGGGTTTGTAGTCAGTCGTGGAGATGACTTCCCCGCTCTCTTTCACTTCGGATGCCCGTTGCACTTGCCAGTTTCCGCCGGCCAGATTCATTTCCCCGTCGGCTATGGCGGGCATGGGCGCGGGCTGAGGCACCAGGCCTCCTTGTCCCATCACTTCCACTTCGCTCAGCATATAGGGTTGTCCGTTGGCCGATTCTTCCATGAGGATGCGCACATAGCGGGCCTTGCCTTTCACGTCCAGCACATCGGTCTGCTTTTCCCCTCCCGGAAGTTCGCAAAGGTCTTGCCAATCCTTGGCGTTGTCAGAGGTTTGTATTTTGCCCTTCACCGCCTTGTTTATCCAGTGCAGGTTGATTTTGTCGAACGTGGAGCGTGAGCCTAAATCCACGCAGAGCCATTCCGTGCCGCCGGTGGCGCTCATCCATGCGCTGGTGAAGAATTGCGAAGGCTTCAAATCCACGTCCCCTTCCTGGTTGGCGAAGGCAATTTCATGGAAAGTCCACGCGTAGGCGCCTTTCATCTTCAGATTGATGCGGTAGTAGGCGTAGGAGGCTTCCTTCGGGAAGTTGAACGTCTCGTTCAGTCGGCGCACGGGCATGGAGATGTCGCCCGTCTGCTTGTTGGGGTCATTCACAGTGATGCGGCCCGATGAGGATTTTCCGGGCAATCCGCTGCCCTTGTGGCTGTCCAGCACGGTCCATTCCTGTCCGTCGTTCGAGCCTTCCCACGTCATTTCATAGCCGCCCTTGGCCGCCTTGTCATCAAAGGCCAATGTGCCGGTGATGGTGGTCTTCCCGATGGTTTTCGTGTAGTTCTTCAGGGAGAACTGGAAATACGTGTCCTCTCCCTGCACGGTGTTTCGTGAATACGGTCCCCCGTCTATCATCCATTCCCGTTCCCGTTTGGGAGCTTCGCCCGCGGGGGTGGAAAGCACCAGGTAGCGCGGTTGTTCTTCCGTCACGATGCCGTCCGTCGCCAGTTGGGCGGTCAGGTTGTAGTCATAAGCAGACGATTGCGTGGTGGCACGCATCCGGGCGAGGTTGCGGTACTCGTTGGCGTCCGGAAGCAATTCCGGCGAGAAGTCCTCTTTGGGATTTCCCGGATAGACGCCTATCCCGCGGGTGTAATAATCCGAGCGGACGAATGATTCCGGCGAGCTGCCCGTGCCGGAGCATCCTGTCAGGGACAGCAAGGCCCCTATTCCGCACCACAAGGAGAAGGTGTTCTTTTTCATTCTTAGGTTATGAGTTTGTTAAACAATTTGTGGCGAAGATACACAACTTTTGTCATTTGTACAACCGAATAGAACTTTTTCCTAATTTTGCATCCGGAAAACTGTATATTTGCGTCCCGAATGAAACTCACTTACCTCTTCCACAGCGGCTTTGTCCTCGAGGCGGATACCTGTCTCCTGGTCTTTGACTATTGGATGGATCCTGCGCGTGTCATGTCCGGTTTGTTGCAGCAGGACAAGCCGCTCTACGTCCTGGCCAGCCATTTCCATGAGGACCATTTCTCACCCCACATCTTCTCGCGGAAGGAGCAGAAGGCGGATATTACCTATATTTTGTCTAAAGATATCCTGAAGCACCGTCGGGCACGGCGGGAAGATGCCGATGTCTGGTTAGCTAAAGGAGGCGTTTGGCAAGACGGATGCATCCGCGTCACAGCCACCGGAAGCACGGATAGCGGCGTGTCGTGGATAGTGGAAGTGGAGGGCAGGCGCATCTTCCATGCCGGCGACCTAAACAACTGGTACGCCCGCTTCCTGACCGATGACTATCGAGGCGGCCTGATACATAGCGAGGAATTCGGCATGGATATTGACCCTGCCAAAGAGGAGAAACAATACCTCGGCGAATTGAAGGACATCCGCAAAATCACTGACCATTTTGACTTGGCGATGTTTCCCGTGGATGGGCGCATCGGCAATGGCTACACACGCGGCGCCCGCCAGTTCATCGAACGTTTCCGCGTGGGGCTGTTCGTCCCTATGCACTTCGTGGCCAGTGGATTTGAGTCGGCTTGGCGAATGAAGGAATATGCAGACGCGCAGGGTGTCCGCTTCTGGTGCATCGGCAGGGAAGGGGAGAGCGTGGAGGTTTAGCGGCGTTATCGCCTGTCGTCCCACTCGTCGTCGCCTTCGTCGAAGTGGTCTTCTCCGTCATCCTCGTCTTCGTCTTCATCGCGGTGCGGACGACGTTTGTGCGTGCGGCGTTTGTCCCATTCGTCGTCGCCTTCATCGAAGTGGTCTTCGCCATCATCCCATTCCTTTTCATCCCATTTGCCTTTCCATTCCCGTTCCCAGTCATCGCCGCGCAGGCGTCCGTCGTTCCATCCGTCGTCCGTATAGTGGAAGGCGATGCGCCCTCCCTCGGAGACTAGATAGATGCCGTCGCGCCGGTCGGTGTCCACTTGTACGGCATAGAACCGCCCTAAGGGAGTATCCACGGCCATGTTGTCGTTGTCGTCCAGGTATTGGAAGGCGAAGCCTATACCTGCCAGCGCACGCACCACGGCCTTGGGCAACTGCTCCCGGCGCAATTCCCACACGGTGCGTTCCCAGCGTTGGTCATAGTCGAAGATGAGGATTTTCTCCCGGCCTTGGTGCCGGATTTTCACCTCCAGCCGTCCGTCGTCATAGTCCCGATCCAGGATTCGGCATCCGGGATACTTTTGTTTCACCAGTCGGTCGATGTCACTTCCCGTGCGGCGTTGCTGCCACACGGTATGTTTGCCGTTCACGTCAGAGGCATTTCCAGCTTGAGCCGTACTTACGGCGAACGTCCCGCACAGCAGGAGCGTCCCTAAAAGCAAGATTGTTTTCATACGCAAAAGTAGTAGGTTGTTTTCACGGCAAATATACATAATTCCAGGGAAAATACTTCATCTTCTGCCGAATAAAAACGATATACCTCCCTATCTCCTCCCTACCTTCTCCCTGTGCTTAGGCAAGGATCAGGTAGGGACTTGGTAGGGAAGAAAGGCGGCTGGGGAAGGACTTTGCTGCCTTCAAATCCCTGTTTAGCCTCCTCAAATCCCTGTTTGACTTCTCCAAATCCCTCTTGGAGCATTCTACAGCTTAACACGTTTGACAGCTTATATATAACCTCTATACGTGCGCCCGCACGCGTGAGCATTAACCCTTATTAAGAATTAAAAAATAGTTCACGCGCGTATATAGAGTTTGTTTTTCCGGTGTCAATCGTGTCAAGGGGGCAGGATGGAAGCAGCCATAAGGCGTCTGGTTTTAGGGTGTTTCCTATGTTGAAATGAATTGGATAGGGGCAATAACGTCTTTTTCTGCATTAACTTTCTGACAATGATAGGACAAAAACTATATCTTTGCAAAAAAATTGGCTCACAAAAGAACGTCTTTTCTAAACTTTCCTTATCTTTGCAGCGTTGCAGAATGCAACAAGACATATTGAGGAAGCGTTTAGCTTTATTCTTAGAAACTGTTTTGATTTCATTCGATAAATTTGTTAAGCATGATTTGGATGAATGCAAGCTGTACCATAGCTTCCGCAGTTTCAGCAAGGAATTCATAATCGATAGTCAACCTCCTGAAGTTTTCCAGCCAAGAGAAAGAACGTTCCACAATCCATCGTTTAGGCAATACTTGAAACTTGGAGGGGCATTCATCCGGTCTGATAACAACTTCCAATGTCCATCCGAATTCCTTCTTGACCCAATCAGCTAAGCCTCCCTTGTAGCCTCCGTCAGCCAAAATTTTCACTAAACGCGGAAACTTATAAGCGAGTTTCTTTATGGCTTGTGGAGCGCCCTTGCTGTCATGCAGGTTGGCTTCATGGATTGCGACGGCTAATGGAAGTCCAAGCGTATCGACAATGATGTGTTCTTTCCGTCCTTTGATTTTCTTGTTACCGTCTATACCACGGTCAGAATCAACATGATGGGAGGTCTTCACACTTCTGGAATCCATGATGCCGAGACTGGGGCTTCCCTGCCGTCCCGCCTGTTTACGGACGAGAGTGTGTAAGGTATCCATCAACTCTTCAAACACGCCTTCAAGCTTCCACTTACGGAAATAGTAGTAGACGGTTTGCCAAGGGGCGAAGTCAGAGGGAAGCATACGACACTGACAGCCGGTCTTGTTGATATAAAGGATTGCGTTCATTATCCATCTAAGCGAATGTTTTCGATTTCTCGCTTGCGGCTCTAAAATATTTTTTATAACTTGCCACTGTTTTTCAGTCAGGTCGGTTGGATAGTGTGTCATAACTTTATTGTTTGGTACCTTTAAAGATATAACATTTTTCCAATTGACCGGCTGATTTCTAATTTTATGGAGACCTATAACATTTTTCTTGAATTAATTCAAAACAGTTTCTGAATGTACAACAATAATCCTTTAGACTAGAACAATACAAGTAAACGTATCAATATCGTCATGTTAATTAATTATATTGATACGTTTTTAATTTGAATACAATAACATAGTAGAAAAAACGCACATATATATTAGCATGAGTTAGCTTGTGCTGCCAGGTTTGCAGCAGGATACGAAACCGGCTATGGCAAGCGCAACTCGGCGTATTATCGGAAACGTACAGGGAAGGAGCAGGATGGAGTGGAAGTAGTCTCGCCGGGAATCGAACCCGGATCTAAAGTTTAGGAAACTTCTATTCTATCCGTTGAACTACAAGACCTTTTTTGAGAGAAAAACCAAAATTTGGCTGCAAAGATAATGCTTTCCACCGATTTTACGAAAAAATGTTTTGAGAATCCGATTAACTTTCCGAAATTTGTCGGCCAAGTTTATAGTTTACAACGGAAAATCAAATTAGAACTTATAATAGCATAGAATTATGGCAAACGACATGATGGTCAAAGAGCTGGACGAAGTGGTAGTACGGTTCTCCGGCGACTCCGGCGACGGTATGCAGCTCGCCGGCAACATCTTTTCAACAGTTTCGGCTACGGTGGGAAACGACATCAGCACCTTCCCCGACTATCCGGCAGACATACGCGCCCCGCAAGGTTCACTGACGGGCGTCTCGGGTTTCCAGGTACATATCGGCGCACGCAAGGTGTACACGCCGGGCGACAAGTGCGACCTGCTGGTGGCCATGAACGCCGCCGCCCTGAAGACGCAATACAAGTTTGCCAAGCCTAACGGATGCATCATCATCGACACGGATGCCTTCCAGAAATCGGACTTGGAGAAGGCGGCTTTCGCCACGGACGACCCCATCAAGGAGCTGGGCATCCAGCAGGAACTGATAGCCGCCCCCATCACCCAGATGGTAAAGGACTGCCTGGCCGGCACGGGCATGGACAACAAGGCGATGCTGAAGTGCCGCAATATGTTCGTCGTGGGCCTGGTGTGCTGGCTCTTCGACCGCGACCTGAAGATAGCTGAGCTTTTCCTGCGCGAGAAGTTCGCCAAGAAGCCCGAAGTGGCCGAGGCCAACATCAAGGTGATACACGCCGGATGGGACTACGGGCACAACACGCACGCCTCCATCGCCCACTCCACGTGGCGCATCGAGAGCAAGGAGAAAGTGCCCGGCCTCTACATGGACATCACGGGCAACAAGGCCACGGCCTACGGCTTCATCGCCGCCGCCGAGAAGGCCGGACTGAAACTGTTCCTCGGTTCCTACCCCATCACGCCCGCCACGGACGTGCTGCACGAATTGTCCAAGCACAAGTCACTGGGCGTGATGACCGTGCAGTGCGAGGACGAGATTTCGGGCTGCTCCACCGCCATCGGCGCCTCGTTTGCCGGAGCACTGGCCGTGACGTCCACTTCCGGCCCGGGCGTCTGCTTGAAGTCGGAAGCCATGAACCTGGCCGTCATCACGGAGTTGCCCTTGGTGGTATTGGACGTGCAGCGCGGCGGTCCTTCGACCGGCCTGCCCACCAAGTCCGAGCAGACGGACTTGCTCCAAGCCCTCTTCGGGCGCAACGGCGAAAGCCCCATGCCGGTCATTGCCGCCACGTCGCCCACCAATTGCTTCGACGCCGCCTACATGGCCAGCAAGATTGCCCTGGAGCACATGACGCCCGTTGTCCTGCTGACCGATGGCTACGTGGCCAACGGCTCGGGTGCCTGGCGTCTGCCCAAACTCGCTGAATATCCCGACATCAAGCCGCCCTACGTCACCGAAGGCATGAAGGGACACTACGCTCCCTACCAGCGCAATGCGCAGACGGGCGTGCGCTATTGGGCCATCCCCGGACAGGAAGGCTTCACCCACATCCTCGGCGGATTGGAGAAAGACAGCTGGACGGGCGCCATCTCTACCGATCCGGAGAATCACAACCTGATGTGCCGCCTGCGCGCCGAGAAGGTGGCCAAGATTCCCGTGCCCGACGTGAAGGTCTATGGCCATGCCGACGATGCCGACCTGCTCATCGTGGGCTTCGGCGGGACGTTCGGCCACCTGTATTCGGCCATGGACGAGCTGAACCGGGCAGGCAAGAAAGTCGCCCTGGCCCACTTCAGCTACATCAATCCCCTGCCCAAGAATACGGCCGAGGTGCTGAAGAAATATCCCAAGGTCGTAGTGGCCGAGCAGAACTTAGGCCAATTCGCCGGCTACCTGCGCATGAAGGTAGACGGCTTCGTGCCTTATCAATACAACGAGGTCAAGGGCCAGCCGTTCGTGGTGAGCGAACTGGTGGCCGCCTTCACCCAAATCATCAACCAATAATCAGGAGGACCAATCATGGACAACAACAATACCTACACAGCAAAAGATTTCAAGAAGGGACAACCCCGCTGGTGTCCCGGTTGCGGCGACCACTTCTTCCTCGCCTCCCTGCACAAGGCCATGGCCGAACTGGGCATCGCCCCGTGGCAGACGGCCGTCATCTCCGGCATCGGCTGCTCCAGCCGCTTGCCCTACTACATGAACACCTACGCCATGCAGACCATCCACGGTCGCGCAGCCGCCATCTCGACGGGTGCCAAGGTGACCAACCCGGCATTGACCGTCTGGCAGATTTCGGGCGACGGCGACGGGCTGGCCATCGGCGGCAACCACTTCATCCACGCCGTGCGCCGCAACGTGGATATCAACATGATTCTGCTGAACAACCGCATCTACGGTCTGACGAAAGGGCAGTATTCGCCTACGTCGCCCCGTGGCTTCGTCAGCAAATCGTCGCCCTACGGCACGGTGGAAGACCCTTTCCATCCCGCTGAACTTTGCTTCGGCGCCCGCGGACGCTTCTTTGCCCGCGCTGTGGCCACGGACGCACAAGGCACGGTGGACATCCTGAAGGCCGCCGCCCGCCACAAAGGTGCCTCGGTGTGCGAGATTCTCCAGAACTGCGTCATCTTCAACAACGGCACGCACGACTCCGTATATAACAAGGAAGGACGCGCCAAGAATGCCATCTACCTGGAGCACGGCAAGCCGATGCTGTTCGGCGAGAACCACGAATACGGCCTGGCGCAGGAAGGCTTCGGATTGAAGGTGGTAAAGCTGGGCGAAAACGGCATCACCGAGAAGGATATCCTTATCCACGACGCCCACTGTATGGACAACACCCTGCAACTGAAACTGGCTCTGATGGAAGGTCCGGACTTTCCCATCGCCTTGGGTGTCATCCGCGACGTGGACGAACCGACATACGACGAGGCTGTACACGCGCAAATCGAAGAAGTCAGCGCCAAGAAGAAGTACCACAACTTCGAGGAACTGCTGATGACGAACGATACGTGGGAAGTGAAGTAAGTAAGCCCTCCCTGCGGTTTTCCGCAAGACCTTTATTGAGCAAACGAATGCAGGCGTATCGCTGCCTTTGGGCGGCGGTACGCCTGAACGTGTTCGGAGGTACCGCTAAGCACGCTTACCCGTACCGCCAAGCACGCTCGGCGGTACGCCTAAACAATGGCTTGTCATACAATTAATTACAAAGGACAAGTCGTGCCGTGTCCCAACTTATTGATTTTTTCATTAACTTTGTCCCGAAATGCCGAATTACGATATGAACGAGATACAGGAAAACAATGAAATGCTGCCGCTGTATGAGGCAAACGACACGCCCGATGCCAACGCTCCCACTGTGGACTATACCGAGGAGAACATCCGGCACCTGGACGACATGGAGCACATCCGTGTCCGCTCCGGCATGTACATCGGACGCCTGGGCGACGGAAGCCAGAGCGACGACGGCATCTACGTGCTGCTGAAGGAGACGCTGGACAACTCGATAGACGAGTTCAAGATGGGCGCGGGCAAGAAAATCGAAGTGACCATCGAGGACAACCGCCGCGTCAGCGTGCGCGACTATGGCCGAGGCATCCCGCAGGGCAAGCTGGTGGAAGCCGTGAGCAAGCTGAACACGGGCGGCAAATACGACTCGAAGGCGTTCAAGAAGAGTGTGGGCCTGAACGGTGTGGGCATCAAGGCGGTGAACGCGCTGAGCAGCCGTTTCGAGGTGCGCAGCTACCGCGACGGCAAGGTGCGCGCCGTAGTGTTCGAACGGGGCGTGCTGCAAAGCGATGTCACCGAAGACAGCACCGAGGAGACGGGCACCTACATCTACTTCGAGCCGGACGACACGCTGTTCGTAGGCTTCAGCTTCCAAAACCAGTTCGTGGAGAACCTGCTGCGCAACTACACCTACCTCAACACGGGGCTTACCTTTATCTATAACGGCCAGCGCATCCTCTCGCGTCACGGCCTGGAGGACCTGCTGAAGGACAACATGACCAGCGAGGGCCTCTACGACATCATCCACCTGAAGGGTGAAGACATCGAGATAGCCTTCACCCACACCAACCAATACGGCGAGGAATACTACTCCTTCGTCAACGGACAGCACACCACGCAGGGCGGCACGCACCAGTCGGCCCTGAAGGAGCACCTGGCACGCACCATCAAGGAGTTCTACAACAAGAACTTCGACTTCTCCGACATCCGCAACGGACTGGTGGCCGCCATTGCCATCAACGTGGAAGAGCCGATGTTCGAAAGTCAGACTAAAACCAAGCTGGGCAGCAACAACATGTGGCCAGCCGTCCCCCAGGAGGACAAGCCCGCAGGCCCCACCATCAACAAATACGTGGGCGACTTCATCAAGACCGAGGTGGACAACTACCTGCACAAGAATCCATTGGTGGCCGAAGTGATGCTCCAGAAAATCCAAGACTCGGAAAAGGAGCGCAAAGCCATCGCCGGCGTCACCAAGCTGGCCCGCGAACGCGCCAAGAAGGCCAACCTGCACAACCGCAAACTGCGCGACTGCCGCTACCACCTGAGCGACGGCAAAGGCAAGGAGCAGGAGGCGGAGTCGTGCATCTTCATCACCGAGGGAGACTCGGCCAGCGGCTCCATCACCAAGAGCCGCGATGTCAACACGCAGGCCGTCTTCAGCCTCCGGGGCAAGCCGCTGAACAGCTTCGGCCTGACCAAGAAGGTGGTGTACGAGAACGAGGAGTTCAACCTTCTCCAGGCGGCCCTCAACATCGAGGACGGGATGGAAGGACTGCGCTACAACAAAGTCATCGTGGCCACCGATGCCGACGTGGACGGCATGCACATCCGCCTGCTGATGATTACCTTCTTCCTCCAGTTCTTCCCCGACCTCATCAAGAAGGGGCACGTCTACATCCTGCAGACGCCGCTCTTCCGCGTGCGCAACAAGAAGAAGACCACCTACTGCTACACCGAGGACGAACGCATCCGCGCCATCCAGGAGCTGGGTCCCAATCCGGAAATCACCCGCTTCAAGGGCCTGGGCGAAATCTCGCCCGACGAGTTCCGCCACTTCATCGGCAAGGACATGCGCCTGGAGCCGGTCAGCCTCCGCAAGACCGACCTGGTGAAGGAAATGCTGGAGTTCTATATGGGCAAGAACACGATGGAGCGTCAGAACTTCATCATACAGAACCTGGTGATTGAAGAGGACTTGGTAGACGAGGAGGACTAAGTCATGGGAAGATGGATAGAGCAACATTTTAAAAAGGATAAGAACTTATGGATACACTCAGCGTCACTTTCATCATCTTGGCTGTCATCAGCACCCTCTTCGGCTTATGGACATGTACGCCTTCGGGCAAGAAATGGATTAATGGTTTGTAACGAGATGGATACACTAAGTGCGATTTTCATTATAGCAATCATTGTGGTGGGCGGCTTCAACCTCTGGTTGGGCAGCAAACCCGGCAAAAAATGGCTGAAAGAACTATGACCCGCGCCATCTTCCCCGGCACGTTCGACCCCTTCACCGTCGGACACGCCTCCATCGTCAGCCGCGCGCTGACGTTCATTGACGAAATTGTCATTGCCATCGGCATCAACGAGAACAAGCATACGCACTTCCCGCTGGAGCAACGCCTGCGCATGATCCGCGACTACTACCGCGACAACCCGCGCATCTCGGTGCAGGCCTACGACTGCCTCACCACCGACTTCGCCCTTCGGGCAGGAGCCAACCTCATCGTCCGCGGCATACGCACGGTGAAGGACTTCGAATACGAGGAAACCATCGCCGACATCAACCGCAAACTGACGGGCATCGAGACCATCCTGCTCTTCACCGAGCCGGAACTGACGTGCGTCAGCTCCACCATCGTGCGCGAATTGTTAAGTTTCAAGAAAGACATCACCCGGTTCCTCCCCGAAGGGATGAAACTGCCCGATACCCCCGCCACAACCCCTTCTGAGGCCGATGCGGGGGCTTCTGAAGAAGAGGGTTGACACTTCTGATAAGTGTCACTGACACTTCTGATAAGTATCCCCGACACTTCTGATAAGTGTCGGGCACACTTCTGATAGGTGTCAACGCCCCCCAAGGGAAAGACATAAAACGTAAAACAATATTATCAAATGAAAGAATCAAGCACAAGAAAGACGCTTGCCCTCGCGGCCCTGCTCTGCACCCTTGCCTTCCAGGCCATGGCCCAGGGCAACATGCCCCTGCGCAAGCTCCAGATGGCCGAATTTGCCATCAGCCGCCTCTACGTGGACACGGTGAACGAGGACAAGCTGGTGGAGAGCGCCATCATCGAAATGCTGGCCCAGCTGGACCCGCACTCCACGTACAACAACGCCGAAGAGGTCAAGGCCATGAACGAGCCGCTGCAAGGCAACTTCGAGGGCATCGGCATCCAGTTTCAGATGATAGAAGACACGCTGCTGGTCATCCAGCCCGTCAGCGGAGGCCCCTCGGAGAAGGTGGGCATCCTGGCCGGCGACCGCATCACGGCCGTCAATGACACCGCCATCGCGGGCGTCAAGATGGGCACGGACGAGATTATGAGCCGCCTGCGCGGGCCGAAGGACTCGAAGGTGAACCTCACCATCGTGCGCCGCGGTGTCCAAGACCCGCTGCTCTTCACCGTCCGCCGCGACAAGATTCCCATCCACAGCCTCGATGCCGCCTATATGATTCAGCCCCAAACCGGCTACATACGCATCAACCGCTTTGCCGCCACCACGGGCGAGGAGTTTGCCCAGGCCCTGGCCAAGCTGCAAGCCCAAAGGATGCAGGACCTGATACTGGACCTGCAAGGCAACGGCGGCGGTTACCTGAACGCCGCCATCGACCTGGCCAACCAATTCCTGGGACAACGGGAACTGATAGTCTACACCGAGGGACGTGCCGAACGCCGCCGCAACTTCCTGGCACAGGGCAACGGCGACCTCCGCACAGGACGCCTCGTGGTATTGGTGGATGAGTATTCGGCCTCGGCCAGCGAGATTGTCACGGGTGCCATCCAAGACTGGGACCGCGGCGTGGTGGTGGGCCGCCGCACCTTCGGCAAGGGACTGGTGCAACGCCCCATCGACCTGCCCGACGGCTCGATGATACGCCTCACCGTGGCACGCTACTACACCCCCGCGGGCCGTTGCATCCAAAAGCCATACGAGACCACGGGCGACGGAGACGACATGCTGGAGCAGTATCACCGCGACCTGCTGGACCGCTTCAACCACGGCGAACTGATGCACGCGGACAGCATCCACTTCCCCGACTCGCTGAAGTTCCGCACCCAGCGGCTGAAACGCACCGTCTACGGCGGCGGAGGCATCATGCCCGACTTCTTCGTGCCCATCGACACCACCCTCTACACGGACTACCACCGCGACCTCGTGGCCAAAGGCGTCATCATCCGCAGCACCACGGGCTACATCGAGCAGCACCGCCAGGAGTTGAAAGACAAGTACAAGGATTTCAAGTCCTTCAACAAGAAGTTCGAGATAGACGATGACTTCATGGCTGACGTGCGTGCCCTGGCCGACAAGGAGAAAATCGAGTTCAACGAAGAGGAATATGCCCGTTCCCTCCCCCTGATAAAGACCCAGCTGAAGGCCCTCATCGCTCGCGACCTGTGGGACATGAGCGAGTACTTCCAGGTGATGAACACCACCGACCGCACCGTGCAGCAGGCACTGAAGGTGCTGGACGAGGGTGCCTACGAACGGCTGATGACACGTCCTGTGCTCCGGCCGCTTCCGGCGGAATAACCAGACTTTGCAGATTTAGTAATCTTATATAAACCAAATATCAACTCAATGAACTATTACGTTACTGTATCTTTCCTCAACCTGTTGTGTTACGTGTTGCTGGGCGCGGCGCGCTTTTGGGGTCATCCTACCCTGATTCATGTTTCCATGCTGGCCGCCGTGGCTTCGCTGTACTTCACCGTGAAGATGCTCCTCTTCTATCGTAGTCATAAGGACGATGCTCCTCAAGGTACGATGTTCCGCATCTGTTTCTCCTTTGTTTGTATCGCTTTTTTCTTCACTTACTACGCGATGGACATGATGGAGACAGCCGGGTAAAAGAGAAAATGCAACCGGAGCAAACAAAAAGAATGTTTCTTTGTTTATAAGGTATGGCTATAAATATGTTTCACTTAAATACGAAAAGAGTATGAAAAAGTTGTTTTTAACTTTGATGGTATGCCTGCTTACATCAGTCGGCATGCAAGCCCAAGAGGGCAAATGGGGCGTTGGCTTGAATCTGGGTTACGGTACGGATGTTTTGGGCGGTCAAGGCTTCCTTGGCGGTCGTGTATTGTATGACATTGACGACCGTTTTGATGTGGTGGGTAGTTTCAACCGCTATTTCAAAGAACATGATTTGAAGTTTTGGGACATTAACGCCGATTTCCATTGGAATGTCTATCACCATTCCCTCTTCGAGGTCTATCCTCTTGTAGGCATCGGTATACTGCATGGTAAAAACGGTGACTGGAAAGAAAATTGGTTTGCTGTGAATCTGGGTGGTGGCATCATGTTCAACCTCACCGACCATTGGAAACTGGGCGGTGAGCTGAAAGGTCAGATTATGAGCGACAGCCAGTTTGTGCCGCAAATCACGGCCATGTATCGTTTCTAAAAGCATCAAGAAACTTCCCTGACCATACGGTTGCAAGGTGTCCTCAAGCACTTGCAGCCGTTTTTTCATGTTTGCTTGCTGCATATAAGCGATAAATCCGTACCTTTGCACGGATTTATTTTTTGTCAACTTCTAAAAAACAGATATAAGCTTATGGCACTTAAAGCAGGTATCGTGGGCCTGCCCAACGTGGGCAAATCCACCCTTTTCAACTGCCTGTCCAGCGCGAAGGCACAGGCGGCAAACTTTCCTTTCTGCACCATTGATGCCCAGATGGGGCAGGTGTCCGTACCCGACGAACGGCTGACCAAGCTGGCCGAATTGGTACATCCGGGGCGCATCGTCCCCGCCGTGTGTGATATCGTGGATATCGCCGGGCTGGTGAAAGGCGCCAGCAAGGGCGAAGGCTTGGGCAACCAGTTCCTGGGCAACATCCGCGAGTGTGACGCCATCATCCACGTGCTGCGCTGCTTCGACAACGGCAACATCGTCCACGTCGATGGTTCGGTCAACCCCGTGCGCGACAAGGAAATCATTGACACCGAACTTCAACTGAAAGACTTGGAGACGGTGGAGAACCGCATCAAGCGCGTGGAGAAGCAGGCCAAGGTGGGCGGCGACAAGCAGGCCAAGACCGAATACGCCCTTCTGCTCCGCTACAAGGAAGCCCTCGAGCAAGGCCGCAGCGCCCGCACCGTCGTGCCTGAAAACGAAGACGAGGAAATTTGTGCCCGGCAAATGTTCCTCCTGACTACCAAGCCCGTGCTCTACGTCTGCAACGTGGACGACGCCTCCGCCGCCACGGGCAACGCCTACGTGGAGCAGGTGCGTGAGGCTATCAAGGACGAGGATGCCCAGCTGATGATTATCTCCGCCCAGACCGAGGCCGACATCGCGGAGTTGGAAACCTACGAGGAGAAGCAAATGTTCCTTGAAGACCTGGGCTTGAAGGAAAGCGGCTGCAACCGTCTCATCAAAGCCATCTACAAGCTGCTGAACCTCGAGACGTTCATCACCGCCGGCGAGATGGAAGTGAAGGCCTGGACCTACCGCAAAGGTTGGAAGGCCCCGCAATGCGCCGGCGTCATCCACACCGACTTCGAGAAAGGCTTCATCCGCGCCGAGGTCATCAAGTATGACGACTATATAAAATATGGTAGTGAGGCCGCCGTGCGCGAAGCCGGCAAGTTGGCCGTGGAAGGCAAGGACTACGTGGTGCAGGACGGCGACATCATGCACTTCCGGTTCAATGTGTAAAGAAGAGAGGCCTCCTATGGACAATGAAAATGAAATCATACTTTACCAGCCCGACAAAAGCATTTCATTAGAAGTGCGCTTGGAAGACGAAACCGTGTGGTTGACACAGGCACAAATGGCTGAACTATTTCAAACCACTCCACAGAACATCACCATACATATCCGAAGCATTTATAAGGAAGGAGAACTGGAGGAGACGGGAACTTGTAAGGAACACTTACAAGTTCGCCAAGAAGGCAAAAGAAGTGTCAAGCGCCAACAGAAGTTTTATAACCTAGACGTTATTATATCTGTAGGCTACAGAGTGAAGTCTGTGTATGGAACAAGATTTCGCCAATGGGCCAACAAAGTGCTGAAAGACTACTTGCTTCGAGGCTATGCCATCAACCGCCGTCTTGAAAAACTAGAAAAGACCGTAGCCGACCATACGGAGAAAATTGATTTCTTTGTCCGCACCTCTCTGCCGCCTGTAGAAGGTATTTTCTACGATGGACAGATATTTGATGCTTACGCATTTGCCACCGATTTGATAAAGTCTGCCAAAGAAAGTATTGTCTTGATTGACAATTATGTCGATGAAAGCACTTTACTGATGCTCAGCAAAAGAAAGGGAAACGTAAAGGCTACCATTTACACAGGAAAAGCAGATAAGCGCCTATTGCTGGACTTAAAACGGCACAATGAAGAGTATCCGTCCATTAAATTGGCCGAATACAAACAGGCGCACGACCGTTTCCTGCTCATTGACAAGGAAGTCTATCACATCGGTGCTTCACTGAAGGACTTGGGGAAGAAATGGTTTGCATTCGCCCGACTGCATTTGGATGCAGAAGAGTTGATTGACAGAATCAATAAGGAATGATGTCGTCCTTGTCCCATCATATTTTCAAAGAAAAACTTTGAGGTCACAAATTGCGACCTCAAACCCAAACAATAATAACCGCTTAAACAAATACGCATTATGAACTACCTAATCGCAGGAACCGGAGGCGTGGGCGGCTCGATTGCCGCCTTCCTCGCACTGGCGGGCAAGGACGTCACCTGCATCGCCCGTGGCGAACACCTCGCCGCCATCCGTGAGCATGGATTACAACTGCACAGCGATCTGAAGGGCGAGCATACCCTGCACATCCCTGCCTGCACAGCAGAAGAATACCAAGGAAAGGCAGACGTCATCTTTGTCTGCGTCAAAGGCTACTCCATCGACTCCATCACCGACCTCATCCGCCGGGCGGCGAAGCCCGAAACGGTGGTCATCCCTATCCTCAACGTCTACGGCACGGGGCCACGCATCCAGCGGCTGGTGCCCGGCGTGACGGTGCTGGACGGCTGCATCTATATCGTGGGCTTCGTCTCGGGCAAGGGGGAAATCACGCAGATGGGAAAGATTTTCCGCCTGGTGTACGGCGCACACAAGGGCACGCCCGTATCCCGTGAGACATTGGAAGCCGTGCAACACGACTTGCAGGAAAGCGGCATCAAGGCCGAAATCTCCGAAGACATAAACCGCGACACCTTCGTTAAGTGGTCGTTCATTTCGGCCATGGCCGTGACGGGTGCTTACTATGGCGTGCCGATGGGCGAGGTGCAGAAGCCGGGCGAGGTGCGCGACACCTTCACCGGACTGTCCCGCGAGAGTGCCGAACTGGGCCGCCGCCTGGGCATCGACATCCCCGCCGACCTGGTGGAATACAACCTGAAAGTCATCGACTCGCTGGACCCGCACAGCACCGCCTCCATGCAAAAGGACATGGCCCGCGGCCACGAAAGCGAAGTGCAAGGACTGCTGTTCGACCTGATAGACGCCGCCGAGGCACATGGGGTGGACATCCCCACTTACCGGATGGTGGCACAGAAATTCATTATCATTAAATAAAGACTCGTATGCTTGACACTCTCCTGACCATTCATTGGAATCCCGACCCGACACTGTTTCATCTTTTCGGGTTCCCCATCCTCTACTACAGCCTGCTGTGGATAGTGGGCATCGCGTGCTCGTATTTCATCGTGCGCCGCGAATACCGTGACCTGAAAATCGGCGACGACAAGTTCGACCCGCTGTTCTTCTACTGCTTCATCGGCATCCTCGTGGGTTGCCGCCTGGGGCATTGTCTGTTCTACCAACCGGAGTATTACCTGTCCGGCGTGAAGCCCTTCATCGAGATGTTCGTGCCCATCAAGTTCCTGCCGGACGGCGATTGGAAATGGACGGGCTACTTGGGATTGGCCAGCCACGGCGGCACATTGGGCCTCATCATTGCCCTTTGGCTCTACTGCCGCAAGACGAAGATGCACTTCATGGACGTGCTGGACATCATCGCTGTGGCCACGCCCATTTGCGCCTGCTGCATCCGACTGGCCAACCTGATGAACTCCGAAATCATCGGCAATCCCACCACGATGCCCTGGGCGTTCGTCTTCGAGCGTGTGGACCCGCTGCCCCGCCATCCGGCACAGTTGTACGAGGCCATCGCCTACTTCATCTTCTGCCTGGGTATGCTGTATCTCTATCGCCGTGGACTTCAGAAACGCAAGGAGGAAACCATCGGCATGAAGAAAGAAGAGGTAGCCGCCCTGCCTGCCGCCTTCCCCCACCGCCGCGGCTTCTACTTCGGGTTGTGCCTGACGGAGATATTCATCTTCCGCTTCTTCGTGGAATTCCTGAAAGCGGACCAGGTGGCCTTTGAGCAAGGCATGACGCTGAATATGGGCCAATGGCTCAGCATCCCGTTCGTGATTATCGGGGTGTATTGCATGTATTTCTACGGGAAGAAACAGAAAGTCTAAGCGCACCTTATAAGATAAAAATATAGGCGCGGATTACGCGGATTTCACGGATTCATAGATTCATAGATTTGTCCGTGTCGTCCACGCAATCTGCGCCTATATATTTTGTTGCTACTTCCCTTTCAGAATCCGTTTGATGTCATTCAGCTTATTCAGCGCCTCCAACGGCGTCAAGTTGTTCACATCAAGATTCAGAAGCTCGTCGCGGATTTGGCAGAGGACGGGGTCGTCCAACTGGAAGAAGCTGAGCTGCATGCCGCCCGCCGATGAGGCTCCTTCGGTGATAGTCTTGCCGCTGACGGTGCCCGTCTGGCGGTTCTCTTGTTCCAACTGCTTCAGGATTTCATCGGCACGGCGCACGATGCTCTTGGGCATACCCGCCATTTTGGCCACGTGGATGCCGAAGCTGTGCTCACTGCCTCCGCGTTCCAAGCGGCGCAGGAAGATGACCTTGTTGTTCACCTCCTTGACCGCCACGTTGTAGTTCTTGATGCGCTTGAAGGTCTTCTCCATCTCATTTAACTCGTGGTAGTGTGTGGCGAAAAGGGTGCGGGCACGGGCCTTTGGGTGTTCGTGGATGTACTCCACGATGGCCCAGGCGATGGAGATGCCGTCGTAGGTGGATGTACCACGACCCAGTTCGTCGAACAGCACCAGGCTGCGGGGTGAGAGATTGTTGAGGATGTTGGCCGCCTCGTTCATCTCTACCATGAAGGTGGATTCACCCACGGAGATGTTGTCACTGGCACCCACACGGGTGAATATCTTGTCCACCAAGCCGATGTGTGCGCTCTCCGCGGGGACGAAGCAGCCTATCTGCGCCATCAGCGTGATGAGGGCCGTCTGACGCAGGAGGGCGGACTTACCTGCCATGTTGGGACCGGTAATGATGATGATTTGCTGGGTATCGGTGTCCAGGCGGACATCGTTGGCGATGTACGGCTCGCCGATGGGCAACTGCTTCTCAATGACGGGGTGACGTCCCTGCCGGATGTCCAACACGTCGTCATCGGCAATGACGGGACGGATGTATTTGTTCTCCTGCGCCACGGTGGCGAAGGACAGCAGGCAATCCAGGCGGGCCAGCTGGTTGGCGTCTATCTGGATGGGCGGAATGAACTCCACGAGCGACTGCACCAGGTCGTTGAACAGCTGCGTTTCCAGCACCAGTATCTTGTCCTCGGCGCCCAGTATCTTCTCTTCGTATTCCTTCAGCTCCTGCGTGATGTAGCGTTCGGCGTTGGCCAGCGTCTGCTTGCGTATCCATTCGCGGGGCACCTTGTCCTTGTGGGCGTTGCGTACCTCGATGTAGTAGCCGAAGACATTGTTGTAGCCTATTTTCAGGCTGGGGATGCCCGTTTGCTCGCTCTCGCGCTGCTGGATTTGCAAGAGGTAATCTTTGCCTGAATAGGCGATGCGGCGCAGCTCATCCAGCTCTTCGCTGAAGCCGTTTTTGATGACGCCGCCCTTGTTGACCAGCAGGGGTGCGTCGTTGTTGATTTCGCGTTCGATGCGGTCGCGCACGGATTGGCAGAGGTTCAGTTGCTCGCCGATGCGGTTCAGGCTGGCGTTGTCCGCCTCTTGGCAGGCGGCCTTGATAGGCTCGATGGCTTGCAGCGCCACCTTCAACGCCACCAGTTCGCGGGGCGAGACACGACCCACAGCCACCTTGGAGAGAATGCGCTCCAGGTCGCCCACCGGATGCAACTGCTCCGCTATCAGTTCCTTGAAGTCGGGATGCTTGAAGAAATACTCCACCACGTCCAGGCGGTCGTTGACGGGGCGCATGTCTTTCAGGGGGAAGAGCAGCCAACGCTTCAGCAGGCGGGCGCCCATCGGGCTGATGGTCTTGTCTATGACGCCCAGCAGGCTGCTGCCCCCGTCGTTCATTGAGCCCATCAGTTCGAGGCTGCGGACGGTGAACTTGTCCAGGCGGACGTACTTCTCTTCCTCGATGCGGGCCAAGGAAGTGATGTGTCCTATCTGCGTGTGCTGCGTCATGATGAGGTATTGCAGGACGGCACCCGAAGCGATGATGCCGTTCTTCAGGTGCTCCACGCCGAATCCTTTCAGGTTTTTCACCTCGAAGTGCTTCAGCAGCTTCTCGCGGGCGGTGCTTTCGGTGAAGACCCAGTCATCCAACTCGTAAGTGAAGAACTTGCTGCCGAAGTTGCCTTCGAACATCGGCCGCTTGCCACGCTCGAACAGCACTTCCTTGGGCGCGAAGTTGTTCAGCAGCTTGTCCACATAGTCCGTTGTCCCCTCCGAGGTCAGAAACTCCCCTGTCGATATGTCCAGGAAAGCCACGCCGCATACCCCCTTGCCGAAGTGGACGGCGGCCAGGAAATTGTTTTCCTTGTAATTCAGCACATTGTCGTTGATGGAGACACCCGGGGTCACCAGCTCCGTGATGCCGCGTTTCACCAGTTTCTTTGTCAGTTTGGGGTCTTCCAGCTGGTCGCAGATGGCCACGCGCTTGCCCGCCCGTATCAGCTTGGGCAGGTAGGTATCCAGGGCGTGGTGGGGGAAGCCGGCCATCTCGATGGTCTGCCCCGCCTTGCCGTTGTTCCGCTTGGTCAGGGTGATGCCCAGGATTTCGGAAGCCACAATGGCATCGGTGGAATAGGTTTCATAGAAGTCCCCGCAGCGGAACAGCATCACGGCGTCCGGGTGCTTGGCCTTGAGGTCGAGAAACTGCTTCATCATGGGGGTGAGGACAATATCTTTATCCATAGAAGAAAACGCTTTTTTTAGAATATGCAAAGGTACTCTTTGGTATTTTTGTCTGCAAAGATACGCCTTTTCCGTGAAAGTTTCTACCCCTGAAGATAAAAGAGGCTCCATGTATGAACCTTAAAAAGCTTTCCAAAAGACTAAAGCATGTTATAAAACACGTCTTTTTCTTTGGAATATTTGCAAGTCCGCCAAAAAGCCGTACCTTTGCAATGTGTTTTTCATAGTATTAGATTTAAGGTTAACAAAGGTTGGGCTCAGCGGAGCCCTTTTTTTATGCCCGTACTTCATCTCTTTGGGACGCATAGGGGGGACAGAGGAACGAACGCTAACAAACAAAAAAGAGGACGCGTCATCAAGACGCATCCTCTTTGGAGGGGGAATGGATTTTGAAATGAGGTTGGACTACCAAGATTCGAACTTGGACAAACAGAACCAAAATCTGTTGTGCTACCATTACACCATAGTCCAAACACTGGGGCTTTCTGTTAAAAAGCGGTGCAAAGATAGGGAGTTGTCAGCATATCTGCAAACATTTGGCTGTTTTTTTATCAAAAAAGGCGCGGATTACGCGAAATTGCACGGAAGTTTAGGAAGATCTGTCCGTGAAATCCGCGTAATCCGCGCCCAATAACCCTTTTAACTACAAACTTTACTTCGCAATCACCAGGTAATAGTTCTTCTTGCCGCGCTGCACCAGCAGGTACTTGTCATCCAGCAGGTCGTTGGTCGTGACAATTTGGTCAAAGGCTGTCAGCTTCTCCTTATTGAGAGAAACGCCGCCGCCTTGCACCAGCTTGCGCATCTCGCCCTTGGAGGGGAAGATGGGGGCGTTCTCCACAAAGAGGTCTACGGCCTTCACGCCGGCACCCAGGGCATCGCGCGATACCTCGAACTGGGGCACGCCCTCGAAGACGGAGAGCAGCGTCTGCTCGTCCAGCTTCTTCAATGCCTCGCTCGTGCCACCGCCGAAGAGGATGTTCGATGCTTCCACAGCCGCATTGTAGTCTTCCTCGGAGTGTACCATCACGGTCACTTCCTTGGCCAGACGCTTTTGCAGGACGCGCAGGTGCGGGGCCTCGGTGTGCTGGGCGGTCAACGCCTCGATTTCTTCCTTGGGCAGGGCGGTGAATATCTTGATGTATCTTGCGGCATCCTCGTCGCTCACGTTCAGCCAGAACTGGTAGAACTTGTAGGGCGACGTGTAGCGCGGGTCGAGCCATACGTTGCCGCTCTCCGTCTTGCCGAACTTGCCTCCGTCGGCCTTGGTGATGAGGGGACAGGTCAGGGCAAACGCTTCGCCTCCGTTGGTGCGGCGAATCAGCTCGGCACCCGTGGTGATGTTGCCCCACTGGTCGCTGCCGCCCATCTGGAGCTTGCAGCCCTTGGTCTCATAGAGGTGGAGGAAGTCATAGCCTTGCAGGAGCTGGTAGGTAAATTCCGTAAAAGAGAGTCCGTCGCGCGCCTCGCCGTTCAGGCGCTTCTTCACGCTGTCCTTGGCCATCATGTAGTTGACGGTGATGTGCTTGCCCACCTCGCGGGCGAAGTCCAGGAAGGTGAAGTCCTTCATCCAGTCGTAGTTGTTCACCAGTTCGGCATGGTTGGGTGCGTCCGAGTCAAAGTCCAGGAACTTGGAGAGCTGTTTCTTCATGCCGGCGATGTTGCGCTGCAAGGTCTCTTCGGTCAGCAGGTTGCGCTCCTGCGACTTGCCGGAGGGGTCGCCTATCATGCCCGTGGCACCGCCGATGAGCGCCAGCGGCTTGTGTCCGCAGCGCTGGAAGTGGCGCAGAATCATCACGCTGCACAGGTGGCCGATGTGCAGGGAGTCGGCCGTGGGGTCAAAGCCGATGTAAGCAGTCACTTGTTCCTTGGCCAGCAACTCTTCCGTGCCGGGCATCATGTCGTGGAGCATGCCACGCCATCTTAATTCTTCTACAAAATTCATCGAATGAGTATCTGTTTATTGGTTTAATTGTATATTGTGCGCAAAAGTACGACACTTTATCTGAAGAAGCAACCTTAGCGGAGGGAATTTAATGAAAGAAAACGGATTGCACGTTAATGCGGACAGCTTCGCAGAGGTCTGCCAAGGGAATTTGGCGTACGGAAGCCACCTTTTCGTAAATCCCGGCAACAGGCGCGTGGCTTTCGTCCGTCTCGATGAAAAGGCGGGACAAAAGCACCGACCGCACCGTCTCTGCCTGAAACTTTGCGCCGAAAGAGAGGTAGAAACCGTGGCGCAACAATTCTCCGGCCAGTTGTGCCTTCCCCCGAAATCCGTGGATAATCCAAGGGACACGGGGCTTCAACTCTTTCTTCAGGCGGAGCAAACTCTCGGTGGCTTTCACCAGATGCACTACCAATGGCTTGCCCGCCGCATCGGCTATCTTTGCCTGGTGGATGAAGGCCGTTTCTTGCAAAGTCATAGGAGCATCAGCCAGCTTGTCCAATCCCGCCTCTCCCACGGCCAATACCTGCGAATGAGCCACTGCCGCCTGAAGCCTTTCCCAAACCTCCTGCGGCACGTCATCCCGCAGCGACCAAGGATGCACCCCCACCGAATACCAGTGCTCCGGACGAGGCGCAAAAGCATCCGGCGAACAGTTGATGATGCGGAAACCATCCGTCTCCATGTCTCTGTGCGTATGGATGTCAGGATAATCGTTCATGAACATAAAGGTGAAAAGGTGAATCAAGGCACCGGGTCATACCCCGAACCTCCCCACGGATGGCAACGCAACAGGCGCCGCACGGCCAGGTACAATCCTTTGAAAGGCCCGTGCTTTCGGATGGCCTCCACGGCATATTGCGAGCAAGTAGGGGTGAAACGGCACGACGGCGGCGTAAAGGGGGAGATGCACTTCTGATAGAAAAAGATGGGAAGCAACAGGACAGACGACAGGATTTTCAGCAGCCACCTCATTCTTTCGCGCCTCCCGCCTTTTCGCAGACTTTTGACGCGGCCAATGTTTCGCCGATGCGTTGCAAAGCCGTCCGCATCCGTCCGGCAATGACATCCGAACCGGCCACCCGGTCGGACAGGTAGATGAAAGCGATGGCCACGTGGCACCCCGTCTGTCCCACCACTTCGAGCAACGGTTGCTTGTTCAGGCGATATGCCTCGCGCACCCGGCGTTTCACCCGGTTGCGCTTCACCGCCCGCTTGAAGCGGCGTTTCGACACGCTGACCAAGATGGAAACGGGCGCATCCAACTCGTCCACGGGCATCCAGACTACCCGTAAAGGAAATAGAGAAAATGAGCGGGAGCCCCCCGCAAACATTTTCTCTATCACTTTCTTCCTGTTCAGCCGTTCGGCTTTATGCAGTGTATTTGCCATCCATGAGAATTCTTCCGCAGGCACAAGGCCGGGAATTTATTTTTCTTTGTTATTTTCCCGAATGAACATATCAAGCGCGGCCGTCATGGACGGAGCCTGCACGCTGGGAGCCTCCAGGTCGAGGCGCAAACCGGCGTCGCGCACGGCTTGGGCGGTGGTGCTGCCAAAGGTGCCTATCTTGATGTCCTTCTGCTCGAAGTTGGGGAAATTCTTCTTCAGCGAAGTCACACCGGCGGGGCTGAAGAACACCAGCATGTCATAGTCAAACTCCTCATCGGGCTTGAAGTCGTTGCTCACCGTGCGGTACATCACCACCTCGGTGTGCTGTATCTTGCTCTTGTCCAGCAGGTTCTTGATGTCATCGTTGTGTACGTCCGACATCGGCACGAGGTACTTCTCGTTCTTGTGCTTGACGATGGCAGGCAACAAATCATCAAACTTGCCCGTGCTGCCGAAGAAAATCTTCCGCTTGCGGTATTGCACATATTTTTGGATATAGAGCGCGATGGCTTCCGTCACACAGAAATACTTCATGGTTTCGGGGATGGTCACACGCAACTCCGTACAAAGATTGAAAAAGTGGTCGATGGCGTGGCGCGATGTGAAGACAACAGCTGTGTGGTCAAGAATAGAAACCTTTTGTTGTCTGAACTCTTTGGCCGTCAGGCTTTCCACTTTAATAAACGGGCGAAAATCTATTTTCACACCGTACTTCTCGGCGATGTCGTAGTAAGGAGACTTCTCGGAAGTCGGCTTAGGCTGCGACACAAGTACTTTTCTGATCTTCAATGTCCTAATAATTTATTGTCCAGTAATCGTTCAACTGCACCAACCCTCGATACAACATAAGGCAAGGGATGATTTCTACGGCGCAAAAGTACAAAATTAAAAAGAGACTGCCATACAAATTGCTGCAAAAAAGCTTTAACCACTTATAGAATGCCAGTATTTTAAGAAAAAAGAACAAAACTGCCCCTATTATTACACTGATTTCAAGCTTCAGGTTAAAGTAAACAATAAACAATACAGACAGAAACAAGGCGAATCCCAAGTAATAGACAAGCGTGGCATAAGCCTCTGTCCACCGCCGGGTCACTTCCCTGTCAAGAAATATCCACCCCAGGAGAAGATAGAGCAGCCACTTGGCAAACACATAGCCTCCGCACACCCCGGTATAAACGCCTACCAGTTTCCAGGTAGGTTGGCCGGCCTGGGCGGTGCCGAAGCAGACAAACAGGTACATGCCCACCATTACGCACGTCTGCAGCACAAGCAGTATCAGATGGTGCGTGTCGCCGCCCGTCGCATCCGAGAAGATACTGGCGCGTTCGCGGTGCAGCAGGAAGTCATGCCCCAACTGGAGCAAATGGCTCCGGCTCCGCGACAAGACGTATGCCGACAAGAAGAAACAACCCAACAGCAAGGCTGTCACCACCCCGTCCATGCAGAAGGAGTAAGGAATCGGCGTTCCTCCGCTTGCCGCTGTCAGCAAAGGATTCATCATAACGCGGCAAACTTACGGATGGAGGCATCCCAGCGGGGCAGGCTGACAGCCAACTCCACGGCTTCCTGAGGCGAACGGGCCACCTGCCAAAGGCCGGCGTGGCGCACGCCCATGAAGTGTTCGCCAATGGCGCGGTCGAACATGTCCAGCAAAGGGTCGTAATACCCTTTGAGGTTCAGGATGACAATAGGGTTCAGGTAAAGCCCAAGTTGCTTCCACGTGATGGCTTCCAGCAATTCCTCCAACGTGCCGCATCCGCCGGGCAAGGCTATGACGGCATCGGCCAAGTGGAGCATTGTCTGCTTGCGCTCGTGCATGCTTTCTGTCACGAGCAGTTCGCTCAGGCCCGTGTGGTGCCAGCCTTGCTCCACCATGAAGCGGGGGATGACGCCCGTCACCCGTCCGCCCGCGGCCAAGGCGGCATCGCTCACGGCGCCCATCAAGCCCATGTTTCCCGCCCCGTTCACCACGCGGATGCCGCGGCAGCCCAGCAGGGTGCCCAGGGTGCGCGCGGCGTCCGTGTAGGCGGGATCTATCTTGGTGCTCGAGGCACAATAGACACAAACGGTTTTCATTGCAATCCGAAGGCTTCTTTCACCTTGTCCACATAATCCAGTTTCTCCCAGGTGAAGAGCTCCACCTCCACGTCCTTGTTGCCTTCGTAGCGGCTGCGGAAGTGCTTCACCACCGTCTGCGGCTCGCGCCCCATGTGGCCGTAGGCAGCCGTTTCCTGGTAGATGGGGTTGCGCAGCTTCAGGCGGTCTTCGATGGCCTTGGGACGCAGGTCGAACAGCTGGTCAATCTTCTGCGCGATTTCGCCGTCGGTCATGTCCACATGGCTGCGCCCGTAGGTGTTGACATAGATGCTGATGGGACGCGCCACGCCGATGGCATAGCTGAGCTGCACCAACATTTCGTCGGCCACGCCGGCGGCTACCAGGTTCTTGGCAATGTGGCGGGCGGCGTAGGCTGCCGAGCGGTCCACCTTCGAGGGGTCTTTGCCCGAGAAGGCGCCGCCGCCGTGGGCGCCTTTTCCACCATAGGTATCCACGATAATCTTGCGTCCGGTCAAGCCCGTGTCCCCGTGCGGGCCGCCGATGACGAACTTGCCTGTGGGATTGACGAAGTATTTAATTTGGTCGTTGAACAAGGCCAGCACCTTGGGCGCGTGGATGGAGGCGATGACGCGGGGCATCAGCGTGTGGATGACGTCGCGTCGGATGACGGCCAGCATCTCCTCGTCGGCTTTCAGTTGGGCCTCCTCCGTGTCGTCGGCAGGCTGGACGAACTCGTCGTGCTGGGTGGAGACGACGATGGTGTCGATGCGCACGGGCGTGCCGTTGTCGTCATATTCGATGGTCACCTGGCTCTTCGAGTCGGGGCGCAGGTAGGTCATTTCCTTGCCTTCGCGGCGGATGTCGGCCAATACCTGGAGGATGCGGTGTGCCAGGTCGAGGGAAAGCGGCATGTAGTTCTCCGTCTCGTTGGTGGCATAGCCGAACATCATGCCCTGGTCGCCAGCGCCCTGCTCCATGGGGTCTTGGCGCTCCACGCCGCGGTTGATGTCGGGACTTTGCTCGTGGATGGCGCTCAGCACGCCGCACGAATTGCTCTCGAACATGTACTCGCCCTTGGTGTAGCCAATCTTCTTGATGACTTCGCGGGCAATGAGCGGCATGTCCACGTAGGCTTTGGTTTTCACTTCACCGGCCAGCACTACCTGTCCGGTAGTCACCAGCGTTTCGCAAGCTACTTTAGAACTGGGGTCATAGGCCAGCAGTTTGTCAAGCACAGCGTCCGATATTTGGTCGGCCACTTTGTCGGGGTGTCCTTCAGACACCGATTCGGATGTGAATAAGTATCCCATTTCTTGAATGAATGATTAAGAATTAAAAAATCTATGTAAGCAAACGGGAAAGGAAGAGTAGATGTATCCGGCCGCCTTTGCAGGACATGGCCTTTGTTGTCAGAAAAGGATGTGTTTTAGCATTTTTTTCCGTGGTTGCAAGCTACTCAAATCTTTCCACACTTTGTTTTCGGGCGCAAAGATAGGAAGTTTCCGGCGGATTGCCAGCAAGAATTACAGAGATTAACATTAGGCCGGGACGTTTTCTTTCCGCCTGCCTCCGTCCGGGCTGATTTACAGGCCTTTGTCCGGGTGTACAGCCACCCTTTGCTTACCCGTACCCCCGCCCGTGCTTACCCGTACCTCCGCCCGCGCTTACCCGTACCTCCGCCCGTGCTTAGGGATATGGGTAAGCAAAGGGGAGGATATGCACATCCAACGCGACGGAAAAACAGCAGAAAAATGCCCGGAAAGCAACGGTTTTCCCAAATCTATCCGTAACTTTGTCCCGAATCCCAAAAAATACAGATAGAAGCCATGAAAGAGATGCCTTATGAAATGCTGCCGTTGGCAGTGGAAACGGAATTGAGCCGGGATTGGACCTTGTTGTGCGACAAATACTGGAAGTTCAAAAGCAACGCCATGACCCTGTGTCTGAACGCGCGCGAATTTCCCACGTCACGGCAAACCAGGTTCATTTCGTCGCGCACCGGACTGGAATGGTACATGATATGCGCCTGCCCCGAACAGAATGCCAAGTCCGCCTACTATACTTTCTACACCCCATACACTAACCCCAAGGGCAAGAAAGGCTGTTATTGCCTCAGCGAAGGCGACTGCGAAAAGATGACCCCGCACTTCCTGGACCGGGTGCGTACCCGCTACCTGCACAAGCACGGCATCTTCCCGAATACTCTGGCCGAAACCATGGAGGCCTTTTGCCGCTACATAACCAACGGGGAAAACTTCCTGTTCATCTCCACAAAAACCGGAATCAAATACATGGTGCTGAACCAAGGCATCGCCATCGTGGACGTGGCAGGCAATGGGATGGTCACCTACATCACGTTCATCTCCTTTGATATGCTGCTCAGCTTCCAGACGCCCTACAAACGCATCGTGGAGCGGATGTATGAACTCTACAACGCCAACCACCGACGCTGGGACATGGACCGCTTTGAACGCATCATCTACGAAGAAGGCCTCACCGTCGATGATGAACCCCTGCGGCAAATCAAGACCAAACCCCGCAGGAAATTCACCGAGCCTTCTAATAGCCGGAGCTGGCTGCAAGGGATGCAAAGCCGGAACTACGACCGGGCCATGAAGCAAATCGGCGACAGTGCCGCTGAACTGTGGACGCCCACCAGCCAACGTCCCGGCACCACTTCCTGGATTGCGCCCGATGACATGGCCAAAGGAGTGGAGGAACTGCTGAAGCAACGGAGCGGGAAATAAAGTCCTGATTATGCCTCAAAAGAAAGCATGGCAGGCAAGTGTGCATTAATCTTGCCTAAAAGATGTTTAATAACTTGCAGATAACGAATTAAATCCCGAACTTTGAGGGAAGCGAATTTTTACTTTCGCCCAACTACGAACCAATTTATCAACACCTATTTATTATTTTTATCGTACAACCATGAAGAAATACCCTAAAATCGGTATCCGCCCGACCATTGACGGCCGGCAGGGAGGCGTGCGCGAAAGCCTCGAAGAAAAGACCATGAACCTGGCAAAGGCCGTGGCAGAATTGATTTCCACCAATTTGAAGAACGGGGACGGCAGTCCCGTGGAGTGCGTCATCGCCGACGGCACCATCGGGCGTGTGGCGGAAAGCGCCGCCTGCGCCGAGAAGTTCGAACGCGAGGGCGTGGGAGCCACCATCACCGTGACCTCCTGCTGGTGCTACGGCTCGGAGACCATGGACATGAACCCCTATTACCCCAAGGCCGTGTGGGGATTCAACGGCACCGAACGCCCGGGAGCCGTCTACCTAGCCGCCGTGCTCGCCGCACATGCACAGAAGGGGTTGCCCGCCTTCGGCATCTACGGACATGACGTGCAGGACCTGGACGACAACACCGTGCCCGCCGACGTGGCCGAGAAAATCTTGCGCTTCGCCCGCGCCGCACAGGCCGTGGCCACCATGCGCGGACGGTCCTACCTCTCAATGGGCAGCGTGGCCATGGGCATCGCAGGCTCCATCGTCAATCCCGACTTCTTCCAGGAGTATCTGGGCATCCGCTGCGAGTCTGTGGACCTGACGGAAATCATCCGCCGCATGACGGAGGGCATCTATGACCACGAGGAGTATGAGAAGGCCATGGCATGGACCAAGGAGCACTGCAAGCCCAACGAGGGCGAGGACTTCAAGAACCGCCCGGAGAAGCGCAAGACGCGCGAACAGAAGGATCAGGACTGGGAATTCACCGTGAAGATGATGATCATCATGCGCGACCTGATGACCGGCAACCCCAAGCTGCGCGAAATGGGCTTCAAGGAAGAGGCACTGGGACACAACGCCATCGCCGCCGGATTCCAAGGCCAGCGCCAGTGGACGGACTTCTACCCCAACGGCGACTTCCCCGAGTCGATGCTGAACACGTCGTTTGACTGGAACGGCATCCGCGAGGCCTTCGTGGTGGCCACCGAGAACGATGCCTGCAACGGCGTGGCCATGCTCTTCGGCCACCTGCTGACCAACCGCGCGCAGATCTTCAGCGACGTGCGCACGTACTGGAGCCCCGAGGCCGTGAAGCGTGTCACCGGCAAGGAGCTGACGGGGCGCGCCGCAGGGGGTATCATCCACCTCATCAACTCTGGCGCCACCACGCTGGACGGCACGGGACAATCCACGGACGCCGAGGGCAACCCCGTGATGAAGGAGCCGTGGAACCTGACCGAGGCCGATGTGAACAACTGCCTGAAGGCCACGACGTGGTATCCCGCAGACCGCGATTACTTCCGCGGCGGCGGCTTCTCCAGCAACTTCCTGAGCAAAGGCGGAATGCCCGTCACCATGATGCGCCTGAACCTGGTGAAGGGCCTGGGACCCGTGCTACAGCTGGCCGAGGGATGGACGGTGGACATCGACCCGGAAATCCACCAGACGCTGAACATGCGCACCGACCCCACGTGGCCCACAACGTGGTTCGTGCCGCGCCTGTGCGACAAGCCCGCCTTCAAGGACGTCTACTCCGTGATGAACAACTGGGGGGCCAACCACGGTGCCATCAGCTACGGGCACATCGGCGCGGACCTCATCACGCTGGCCTCCATGCTGCGCATCCCCGTATGCATGCACAACGTGGACGAGGACAAGATCTTCCGCCCCGCCGCCTGGAACGCCTTCGGCATGGACAAGGAGGGGGCCGACTACCGGGCTTGCCAAAATTACGGGCCGCTGTATAAGTAATAATAACCAGTCAACAAGGAGACAAGTTGACAAGGCCACGAGGGAAGGACTCATGACTTGTCATCCTGCCTTTCACAAGGCCTCGTTGCCTCGTCAACTCGTCCCTTGTCAACTATAATAATCCCATTATCATGATCAACCGATTCGTACTGAACGAAGTATCCTACTTCGGACCCGGGGCGCGCCAGGTGTTGCCCCAAGAAGTGAAGCGCCTGGGACTGCACAAGGCTTTCGTGGCCACGGACAAGGACTTGGTGAAATTCGGCGTGGCGGACAAGGTGCTGGACGTGCTGCGGCAGGCAGGCATCTCCTACGAGCTGTTCACTGAAATCAAGCCCAACCCCACCGTCAGCAACGTCAAGGCGGGCGTGGAGGCATACGCCAAATCCGGCGCGGACTTCATACTGGCCATCGGCGGCGGCTCGTCCATGGACACGGCCAAGGCCATAGGCATCATCACCAACAACCCGGAATTTGCCGACGTCGTGTCGCTGGAAGGCACGGCGGACACGAAGCACAAGTCCGTGCCCGTCATCGCCCTGCCCACCACCGCCGGCACCGCCGCCGAGGTGACCATCAACTATGTCATCACCGACGAGGAGAACCAGAAGAAGATGGTGTGCGTGGACCCGAACGACATCCCCGCCATCGCCATCGTGGACGCGGAACTGATGTACAGCCTGCCACGGGGACTGACCGCCGCCACGGGTATGGACGCCCTGACGCACGCCATCGAGGGACTCATCACCAAGGGAGCGTGGGAGATGAGCGACATGTTCGAGATCAAGGCTATCGAGATGATTGCCCGCTACTTGGAGACGGCCGTCAATGAGCCGCAGAACCCGGAGGCACGCAACGGCATGGCCGTGGCACAGTACATTGCAGGTATGGCTTTCTCCAACGTCGGCTTGGGCGTGGTGCATGGCATGGCACATCCGCTGGGAGCCATCTTCGACATCCCGCACGGCGTGGCCAACGCCCTGCTGCTGCCCACCGTCATGGAGTTCAACGCACCCGCGGCACTGGACAAGTATGTGGAGATTGCCAAGGCGATGAAGGTGTACACGGACGGCATGACGCGTGAAGAGGCCGCCGACGCTGCCGTGAAGGCCGTCAAGGAACTGTCCCTGCGCGTGGGCATCCCGCAGCACCTGACGGAACTGGGCATCAAGGCCGAAGACCTGGACCGCCTGGCCGACGCCGCCATGGCCGACGTCTGCACGCCCGGAAACCCGCGCGAGGTGGACAAGGAAACCATCCTGGAGCTGTACAGGAAGGTGCTGTAAAATAATGGTGAATGATTAATGGTTGATAATTCGTACCGGATTGCAAACAGCCGACCGTCAACCATTTATCATTCACCATTAATCATTTATCATTAACCATTAACCATTAAAGAAATGATTACCAACGAACATATCCAACAATTCCTGGCGCAGGCTCACCGCGTGGGCGACGCCAAACTGACCATCTGCAGCAGCGGCAACCTGTCATGGCGCATCGGCGAGGAAGCCCTCGTGTCCGGCACGGGTTCCTGGGTGCCCAACCTGCAGGCGGAGAAAGTATCCATTTGCAAAGTCGCCACGGGCGAAGTGATGAACGGTGTGAAACCCTCAATGGAGAGCGGCTTCCACCTGGGCATCCTGCGCGAGCGTCCCGACGTGAACGTGGTGTTGCACTTCCAGTCGGAATACGCCACCGCCGTGGCCTGCATGAAGCAGAAGCCGACAAACTTCAACGTGACGGCCGAGGTGCCCTGCCACGTGGGGCGCGAAATCCCCATCATCCCCTACTATCGCCCCGGCTCGCCCGAACTGGCGCACGCCGTGGTGACGGCCATGAAGGACCACGACTCCATCCTGCTGACCAACCACGGGCAGGTGGTGTGCGGCAAGGACTTCGACGAGGTGTTCGAGCGCGCCATGTTCTTCGAGATGGCTTGCCGCATCATCGTGCAGGCCGGCGGGGACTATTCCGTGCTGACCCCGCAGGACATTGAGGACCTGGACATCTACGTGCTGGGCAAGAAGACCAACTAAACGTCCCGCACCATGAACGACACCTACCTTGCCATTGACTTCGGCGGCGGAAGCGGCCGGGTCATTGCCGGGCAAATCAGGGACAAGCGGCTGGAAATGAAGGAAATCCACCGCTTTCCCAACCGGCAGATCAAACTGGGCGGGCACGTCCACTGGGACTTCTTGGCCCTCTTCGAGGAGATGAAGACCGGCATCCGCAAGGCTGTCGGGCAGGGATTGCGCGTGCGTAGCATCGGCATAGACACCTGGGGTGTGGACTTCGGCCTGATAGACCGCGCGGGCAGCCTGCTGGGCAACCCGCAATGCTACCGCGACCCGTGCACCGAGGGGATGCCTGAGGCCTTCTTCCGGGAAGTATCGCCCCTGGAGCACTACCGCGAGAGCGGCATACAGGTGATGCCCATCAACACCCTCTTCCAGCTCATGGCCCTTCAACGCGAGAATCCCGGACGGCTGGAAGCCGCTGACAGGCTGCTCTTCATGCCGGACCTGTTCAGCTACTTCCTGACGGGCAACACGGACAACGAGTACAGCATCGCCTCCACCTCGGAGTTGCTGGACGCCTCCACCCGCGAGTGGAACTGGCCGCTCATCGACCGCCTGGGACTGCCGCGACGGCTCTTCGGGCACATCGTCCTGCCGGGCACTTCGCGAGGGCGTGTCCTGCCGGAGGTGGCCGAGGAACTGGGACTGCCGGAGGATACGGAGGTTGTCGCCGTCGGCTCGCACGACACAGCCAGCGCGCTCTTCGCCGTACCTTTCCCCAAGGGGCGGGCCTCGCGCTGCGCCTTCCTCAGCTCGGGCACGTGGTCCCTGCTGGGCATGGAGTTGGAACAGCCCGTCTTGACGGAAGAGGCGCGCCTGGCAGGCTTTACTAACGAGGGCTGCGTGGGCGGTCGCATCAAGTTCCTGCAAAACATCACGGGCCTGTGGATCTTGCAACGCCTGATGAAGCAATGGGAGGTCCAAGGCAAGGACGTGTCCTACGATACCCTGCTGGGAGCCGCCGCGGAAAGCACCTGCCTCGCCCTCATCGACGTGGACGACAGCCGCTTCGCCAACCCGGCGGATATGCAGCAGGCCATTGTGGACTATTGTCGTGAGACGGGCCAGCCGGTGCCGGAAACGGAAGGCGACCACGTGATGTGTGTGCTCCGGTCATTGGCCGTACGCTACAAGAAAGGCATTGACGGACTGAACGCCCTCCTGCCCGAACCCGTGGAACAGCTGCATATCATCGGCGGGGGTTGCCGCAACAAGCTGCTGAACCGCCTGACGGAAGAGGCCACGGGGCTGCCCGTCGTGCCCGGTCCGGTGGAGGCCACCGCCATAGGCAACATCCTGGTGCAGGCCATCGCCGCCGGGGAAATCAAAGACAGAAGTGAAATCCTAATCGACTGAACGCCATGAAAAAGACAAAGTCATCTATCCTGCATGAAGGCAACATCAGTTATGTGGTGCCCTTCATCCTGATCACCTCATGTTTCGCCCTGTGGGGCTTCGCCAACGACATCACCAACCCCATGGTAAAGGCGTTCTCGAAGATTTTCCGCATGAGCGTCACCGAAGGCACGCTGGTGCAGGTGGCCTTCTACGGGGGCTACTTCGCCATGGCCTATCCCGCCGCCATCTTCATCCGCAAGTACACGTACAAGGCAGGCGTCATGCTGGGGCTGGGGCTGTACGCCTTCGGAGCCTTCCTGTTCTATCCCGCGATGCTGTCGGGGATGTACTTCCCCTTCCTCATCGCCTACTTCATCCTGACGTGCGGCCTGTCCTTCCTGGAGACGAGCAGCAATCCCTACATCCTCTCCATGGGCAGCGAGGAGACGGCCACGCGGCGCCTGAACTTGGCGCAGGCCTTCAACCCCATGGGCTCGCTGCTGGGCATGTACGTGGCCATGAACTTCATTCAGAACCGCCTGCACCCCATGGACACCGCCGATCGCGCCCAGTTGAGCCAGGCCGAGTTCGAGGCCATCCGAGATGCCGACCTGATGACGCTCATCGGGCCTTACGTGCTCATCGGGCTGGTCATCCTGGCGATGCTCATCGTCATCCGTTTCGTCAAGATGCCGGTCAACAAGGACCAGAACCACAACATCGACTTCATCCCCACGCTGAAGCGTATCTTCCGGCGCAAGCACTACCGCGAGGGCGTCATCACGCAGTTCTTCTATGTGGGTGCGCAGATCATGTGCTGGACGTTCATCATCCAGTATGGCACGCACCTCTTCACCACGCACATGGGCATGGAGGAACAGGCTGCCGAGGTGCTGTCGCAGAAGTACAACATCGTCGCCATGGCGCTGTTCTGCGTCAGCCGCTTTGTCTGCACCTTCCTGCTGCGCTACCTCAATGCGGGTAATCTGCTGAAGCTGCTGGCCGTGGCGGCGTGCGTCTTCACGGCGGGCGTCATCCTGTTGCAGAACATTTGGGGCATGTATTGTCTGGTGGCCGTGTCCGCCTGCATGTCGCTGATGTTCCCCACCATCTACGGCATTGCGCTGGAACGCTTGGGCGATGACGCCAAGTTCGGCGCGGCGGGCCTGATTATGGCTATCCTAGGCGGCTCCGTGCTGCCCCCGGTGCAAGCCGCCATCATAGACATGGGCAGCGTTGGCGGGTTCCCGGCTGTCAACCTGTCGTTCATCCTGCCGTTCATCTGTTACATGGTGGTCATCATCTACGGGCAGCGGACGTATCTGAGGTGGAAGAAGGCGCAGGGCCGATGATTTCCTGCAAGGGCTTCATCACAAACTCACGCTGCCGCATCAACGGATGGGGCAGCGTGAGTTTTTCTGTGTCTATGCGGACGGGTGTGCCGTCCTCGGCAAAGCAGAGGAGCAGGTCGATGTCTATCACGCGGTCGGCATATACACCATCCACGGACTTGTGCCGACGGCCCATTGTGCGCTCTATTTCCTGAGTCAGCTCCAGCACTTCCAAGGGGGGTAGGGGAGTATGCAGTTCGGCTGCGGCATTGAGGAAAGCGTTGTCCGATGTGAATCCCCAAGGCTCCGTTGCATAAAAAGCGGACAGGGAAGCCACCTTCCCTATCCGCTTTTCCAACAGACGGACCGCCGTGCGCAGGTTTTCTTCCTTGTCGCCAAGGTTCGTCCCGAGACCGATGTAATATTTCATCATTTGTCCGTTATGAGCATTGCGTCGCCATACGTGCCGAAGCGGTAGTCTTCTTTCAAGGCCACGTCGTAGGCGTTCATCACTTCATCATAACCGCCGAAGGCCGCGACGATCATCAGCAGCGTGGACAGCGGCATTTGGAAGTTGGCCACCATGGCGTTGGCCACGGTGAAGTCGTAGGGCGGGAAGATGAACTTGTTGGTCCAACCGTCGTAGGGCTTCAGATGGCCGTCGGTGCTGACGGTGCTCTCGATGGCGCGCATCACGGTGGTGCCCACGGCGCACACCTGGCGGTTCTCGTCTTTGGCGCGGTTGACGATGGAGACGGTCTTCTCGTCCACGATCATCTGTTCGGAATCCGTCTTGTGCTTCGTCAGGTCTTCCACGTCGATTTCGCGGAAATTGCCCAGGCCGGCGTGCAGGGTGATGAAGGCGAAGTTGATTCCTTTGATTTCCATGCGTTTCATCAGTTCGCGGCTGAAGTGCAGATTGGCAGTAGGGGCCGTCACGGCTCCTTCGTTGCAGGCGAAGATAGATTGGAAGCGTTCGGCATCCTCGGGCTCCACGGGACGATTGATGATACTGTGGGGCAGGGGAGTCTCGCCCAAAGCATAGAGCGCCTTCTTGAACTCGTCGTGCGGACCGTCATAGAGGAAACGCAGGGTGCGGCCGCGCGACGTGGTGTTGTCTATCACTTCGGCCACCATCGAGTCGTCCTCGCCGAAATAGAGCTTGTTGCCGATGCGGATTTTGCGGGCAGGGTCCACCAGCACGTCCCACAGGCGCAGTTCCTCGTTCAGTTCGCGGAGCAGGAAGACCTCAATGCGGGCACCCGTCTTTTCCTTGTTGCCGTAGAGACGGGCGGGAAACACCTTCGTGTCGTTGAAGATGAAGACGTCCTGGTCATCAAAGTATTCCAGGATGTCCTTGAAGACGCGGTGCTCTATCTCGCCTGTCTTGCGGTGGAGCACCATCAGGCGCGACTCGTCCCTGTACTTCGTGGGATGCAGGGCAATCTTCTCTTCAGGAAGCTTGAACTTGAATTGTGATAGTTTCATATCAGTGGTGAATGGTTAATGGTTAGTTGTTAATTGTTAATTGGCAACTGTCAATTGGCAGCGCGTCCACCCACTCGCGGAAAGTCAGCGGGTCGAGGCAATTTTCCACGCGGACATCTCCTACCCGTGTGCGGCGCAAAGCCGTCAGGTGGGCGCCGCTGTGCAGGGCCTCGCCAATGTCACGGGCCAAGGCGCGGATATAGGTGCCTTTGCTGCACACCACGCGAATGGTGATTTCCGGCACATCCAGGCGACAGTCCAGCAGTTCTATCTCATCTATAACAAGCAACTTGGGCTTAAGGTTCACTTCTTCGCCCCGACGTGCCAGGTCGTAGGCCCGTGTGCCGTTTACCATACAGGCGGAGAAGGCGGGCGGTGTCTGCCAGATTTCGCCTGTGAACTTCGGCAAGGTCTCTTCCACCAGTTCGCGCGTGATGTGCGCCGTGGGGTAGGTGGCATCCACCTCGTGCTCCAAGTCATAGCTGGGTGTGGTGGCACCGAGGCGCAGGGTAGCCACATACTCCTTGGTGTGGTATTGGAACTCCTCGATGCGCTTCGTCGCCTTGCCCGTGCAGACAATCATCACGCCTGTGGCCAGAGGGTCCAGCGTGCCGGCATGGCCCACTTTCAGCTTCTTCACGCCCAAGTGGCGGCAGAGGTGGTAGCGCACGTGGCCCACCACCTTGAACGACGTCCAGCCCAGCGGCTTGTCGAAATACAATACTTCTCCTTCCTTGAAGTCCATCATGCTTTATCCGAATATGAGGGTGGCCAATCCCGCCAACGCGCAATAGATGGCGAAATAAATCAATTTTCCTTTCTTCACGATGTTTATCATCCACTTGCAGGCCAGACAACCGGACACGAAAGCGGCCAGGAAGCCCACCAACAGCGACGAAGCCGGAATGTCACCTGCAATGTTTTGCCCTTGGGCCAAAGCAATGCCGTCCAGCAAAGCCTGTCCCAAGATAGGAGGCATCACCATGAGGAACGAGAACTGTGCGAGTTTGGATTTGTCGTTACCTAACAACAGTCCGGTGGCAATGGTGCTGCCCGAGCGGGAAAGACCCGGCAACACGGCGCAAGCCTGCGCCAAGCCGATGATGAAAGCATCGCGCATGGAAATAGTGGGTTTCTGCCTAGGTTTATAATAATAGGAGAAAGTCAGCAGCAAGGCTGTCAGCAGCAGGCAACACCCCACGACAAACAGGCCTGATCCGAAGATGGCCTCCACCTCGTCCTTGAAGAAAACCCCCACGATGCCTACGGGAATCATAGATACGATGATGTTGAGCACATAGCGTGTCTCGTCATTCATCTGCCATTTGAACAGCCCCTTGAATATCCAGCTGATTTCTTTCCATAACACAACCAGTGTGCTGAACACCGTGGCCACATGCACCACGATGGTAAAGGCCAGGTTTTCTTCTCCTTCTATGCCGAACAAGGCAGCCCCGATGGCCAGATGGCCGCTGCTGCTCACCGGCAGATATTCAGTCAATCCTTGTATAAGTCCAAGGATAAGTGCTTCAATCCAATCCACGTTGTTAATTGCTAATTAGTAGTTCAAAATTCAGTTGTCTTCTTGACTCTTTTTCCCGGTTTGCGCACCACGGCATAAATGATGGACACAAAGCCCAGCAGGCAAACAAGGGGTGCCACTTTGATGCGGCGCACGCTGAAGATGTCAGGTTCGAAGTGCGTGGGCGAGGACGAAGGCCCCGTCATCAGCAGAAAGCCCACTATCACCACTGCCATGCCCACGGCCAGCAGGATGAAATTGGTCTTGTCGAAAGCAAATTTTTCTCTGTTCACTTTATCATTAGTTAATGGTTAATATCAATTCTCAGTTGTCGGCTACCGGTACAACGCTTCTGTCCGCATCCGCAAATACTTGTTGATGGACAGCAAGGCGCACAGGGTGGTTATCAGCACGCCCGCCACCAACACTGTTGCGGCCACGAGTCCCATTACCTCGGCTGTCACCACGCTTACCAGGCCTGGCTCGGTGGTCACCAACCAGCCAGCCAGGCCCCATAGCGCGGCATCGGCCACCAAGCCCGCAAACAAGCCTATCCAGAAGTTGCGCCACAGGAAAGGCCGCCGGATGAATCCCCAATCGGCCCCTACCAATTGCATGGTGTGTATCAGGAACCGCTTGGCGTAGATGGTGAGCTTGATGGTATTGTTGATCAACGCAAAGGAAATCAGCAACAGCAAGGCGGCCAGTCCCAGCAACAGGAGGCTGATGCGTCCGATGTTCTTGTTGACGGCATCTATCAGTTCTTGTTGATAGATGATGTCTTTGATGTGTGTCTCCTGTCCCAGCTGTTTTTCTATTCGTTCGATGCTGTCCGTATTGGCATACGCCGACTTGAGACGGATTTCTATGGACGCGCTCAGCGGATTGAAGCCTGCGAATTTCCGGGGGTCGATACCCATTTCCCGGATGTAGTCCTTCAGGGCATCTTCCTTTGAAATGTAGGTCATTTCTTTCACGAAGGGTTGCTTTTCCAGCGAGCGTTGCAGGCGCAGGATGGTGCGGTTGTCCATTCCGTCATCCAGTACCAAGGAAAAATTGATGTTCTCGCGCACATAGACGGACAGGTTACGGGCCGTCAGCACGAAAAACAGCACCATGCCCAGCAACAGCAGGACCAGTGTCGTGCTGATGGTAGCCGTCACGAACTGCATGTCGAACATTGAAACCGCGTTATTTCCGTTTTTCTTTCCCATAACTTCCATCTCCGCTTAACTTTCCTGTTTCTTCCGGAACACATAGATCATGGAACTGCTGCGCTCCTTTCCGGCCAAGGCGCTGAACCATGCCAATGTTCCAGCCAACAGTCCGCGCAGGAAAGGCAGCCGGTGGTGCAGATACCGCTCCGTCAACATTGACACGTAGAAGGCGTCGAAAGGCATGGGATAGCGTTCAGCGAGGATAAAACCGTGTTTGGCGCCGAACTGCTGGATGGTGGAAGGCGTGAAGTGCCACAAGTGGCGCGGCACGTCGTAGGCAGCCCAGTAGGAACCGTACTTGCGCGCATCGAACGACGAGCAGTTGGGCACTGCCACAATCAGCACGCCCCGTGCCTCCAAAAGACGGTGTAGTTGTTTCCATGTTTCATTCAAGTGTTCCAAGTGCTCCATTACGTGCCACAAGGTGATGACGTCGAAGCCCTCGTCGGGTAACGTCGGCAACACGTGGTCGGGCAATACATCCAAGTCGAAATGTTCCTTGGCAAAGATGCGTGCGCTGCCATTCTTCTCCACCGCCCGCACTTGCCATCCGCGTTCAGCCATGGCGTGGGCAAAGTAGCCCGTGCCCGTGCCGATATCCAGCAGGCGGCCTGTTGTGCGGTGCGCTTCGCGCATCACCAATCGCGCCTTGCGGCCCAACATATAGGCACGCACCCAATGGTAGATGGTATTCACCAGTCCCTTGCGGGTATCAGAATGCGAAATATAGTCGGGAGTTTCGTAATAGCGTCCTATCTCCGCTTCTGAAGGGAAATCTTGTGTGAAGAGGAAGCCGCACGCACGACACTGACACAAGTGGAACACTTCGCCCGAAGCCGAATGGTCCACACACGTCAGCGCGCGTTCCAGTTGCGTGCCCCCGCACAGCGGACAGGCTTTTATAGAGACTCTATTCATCACGGTTCAACACAGAAAAAAAGATTTTGCGGCTCCCGTCGGACGCAGAAACCGCAACACACCCAAATTTGGTGCAAAGTAATAAATAAAATGCGAGTTACGCCGTATGCGTTAAGGAGATTTAACCAGAACCAAGCTTTGAAGAATAAAAAAGGCTACCTTCACAGGCCGCCTTCCCTACCTTATTAAACAATGTCATGTAACAACAAGCCTGTTCAATAAGAAAAATACAAGTTGAATTTAGTTCCTTATGTTGATGGGATGACGGACAAGTGGGCAGCAAACAAAAACGTGAGCCGTCCTGTTGTCCGTCCCACGCATCGAGGCTCTAGCATTGCCTATTTGTAGTTGAACAGACAACGTCAGAGCCCACGCCGATATGAATATACATCAAGCCGCAGCTATTCCTGGCCTGTGCAGGAATCCCTTAGCCCGGACTACAAAAGTCCGCGCCCAAAGGGGGGTACGCCGCTGGCTGCGATATAAATCACACCCGGGCATCTACCGTTGCTTAGTCCAAGACTACAAAAGTTCGTAATTTGCTAGATTCCGATACGTCCCGAACAGAGCGCCAAGTAAACGCCTTCAATATGTCAAAACTCTCATTTCCCGCCCAAAACCCGCTTCGTCTGGATTCGTGTATCCGTTCCTCCACACTCGGCTCGGCGTCGGCGGCCATCATGGCAAGAGAGTCTGGGTGCAAATGTATGCAAAATATCTGAAAGTAAAAAAGTTCTTATGGTAAACAACGTGAAAAACAATTCAAAAACTTCACTCAAAGATTCTTTCCCCTTGCCCGCCGGCAGAACAAACCAGAACCGCGCCCCTGCGTATCGTCATTTCTCGCTCTCCAGGTTGGACGTATCGAGGATGTCGTTGACCAGCGTGGTCAGCAATTCGGAGTTGTGCAGGATGATGTGGCTGTATTCGTCCTTTTCCTCCTCACTGAAGTCCGAACCTGACGTGGCCAGTAGTTGCGAGAAGCCCACGATGGCATTCAGCGGGGTGCGTATCTCCTGGCTCATGTTGTGAAGGAACAGCGTCTTCATGCGGTTGGACTTCTCGGCCTGTTCGTGCGCCGCAGCCAGTTCCCGGTTCTTTTCCTGCAACTGGCGCACCATCAGCCGTCGCCGATACAAGTAAATGCAAAGCAGGCCGAGGGACAGCAGCAGAAACCCAATCAGGACGCCGAACATGATGGACCGGTTGCGCGAGAGGAGCCTGTCTTCCTCCAGGAGATCCCGCCGCCGTTGCACTTCGGCGTGGACCCGCTCCAGCTCCAAGGTACGGTTGCGCAGGGCCAGTGCACCATACTCGGCCTTGGCTTTCCCAAGGGCTGCCTCCGACTGGGCCTGTTCCAGCTCCAGCCGGGCGTTGGCCAGGCTGAGCGCGCTGTTTTTCGTCTCCAGTTCCTTGGCTTCCCGCTTCATGCGCTCGTTGTGCAACTGCACATTCAGCTCGGCCAAGTCCGAGGTTTGGATTTGCCGGACAATGGAGTCGCTGACGCGGGCCGCCTGCCGGCTGTATGCGTAGGCCGTCTTGTAGTCCCCAGTCCGCAAAGCCACCAAACCTTGTAGCGTGGCCGATTTCCCGGCGTGCTTGCGGGCTTCGGCATAATCCCCTTTGGCCAAATCGGCATATACGGCAAGCTCTTTCAAGGCGTTGTTGTAGACGGGACCCGTTTTCTTCATCTCCTCCTGGCATTGCGCGTAGAGCTGCAAGAACTCGTCTTCCCGCCCCATGGCGAAAAGCACGCGGCATTTCTCCACCATGCCCCCTTTCCGCGACGTGACGGTCTTGGCCACGTTGATGCCCCGGTCCACACTGTCCAAGGCCTTCTCCAGTTGTCCGGCTTCGCGGTACAGGGCGGCCAGGCGGTTGTAGTTGGGCGCGGCATCCTGCTCGGGCAGATACTTCAACTGGTATGCCAACGCTTCCTCGTGATACCGGATGCTGGTACGCAGGTCGCCCCGCTTGTAATAAATGTAGCCTTGCGCCTTGAAGCACGAATAGATGCCATAATCGTGCTTGTCCCGTTCGGCTTGGGCTTGCATTTCGTCGGCAAGTTGCAAGGCTTGCACCGTGTGGTTGTGGTTCAGGAGCCAATAGATGTAGTCTGCGCTGGCGTAATAGTAGTATTGCAGGTAGCCGCTCCACCTCGATACCTGCTGCACCTGGCGCACCGCTTCCAGCAGTTTGACGGAATCGCTCCGGTAGAAATAGTGGGCCACCTTGGCGCAGAGCACCACGCATTCGCCCTTTTTGTCGCCCAAGGCGCGGGCTTTTCCGCAAAGCGCGTCAATCAGCGGCACCACGTCCGGGTCCGCACGGTGCTTCATCACCTCCCGGTATCCGACATAGATAGAGTCGTGCATCCGGAAAGGATTGTTCTGTGCTTGGAGCGGAAACCCGATGCCCGTCCATAACAGCAGCCCTGTCAGAAAAACGTAAATCAAATCCTTCATTCGCGTCTCTTTGTCGTTTCTGGGGGAGTGGGTTCTCCCTCAGACGGTTTGTTTCTCTTCCCTTGCGACCGGCAGGATAAACAGGAAGCGTGCCCCTTGCGTATAGTTGCGGTCGTAGAGCACCTCGCCATGAAGCACCTCGGCAACGCGCCGGCAGATGGCCAGGCCCAGTCCCGCACCTTGCTTGAAGAGGTCGCCCTTGGTGAAGCGGTTGAAAATGATGTCCACCTTGTCCGGCGACACGCCGGGACCCGTGTCGGCCACGGAGAAGACCACCTTGCCCGGACGCTCCGTGAGCGAGCAGCCCAGCAGGATTTCGCCTGCCGACGTGAACTTCGCGGCATTGGTCAGCAAGTGGATGAGCACCTGTTTCAGCCGCTGTTCGTCGGTGTCCATCGTATAGTCGTCGGGCACTTCCGTGTGGAAATGCAGTTCCACCTCGTCCGTCAGCCTGCCGCGCACGGCGTTCAGGGCCGTTCGGCACGCCTCGTTGCAGCGGCATGGCGCGATATGCACGGTGCACTTCTCGCTCTCCAGGCTGGACATGTCGAGGATGTCGTTGACCAGCGTGGTCAGCAATTCGGAGTTGTGCAGGATGATGTGGCTGTATTCGTTCTTCTCCTCCTCACTGAAGCCCGAATCCGGCGTGGCCAGCAGTTGCGAGAAGCCCACGATGGCATTCAGCGGCGTGCGTATCTCGTGGCTCATGTTGTGGATGAACTGGGTCTTCATGCGGTTGGACGCCTCGGCCTGCTCGCGCGCCTCGGCCAGTTCCTGGTTTTTCCGTCTCAGCCGGTTCACCATCAGTCGGCGGCGGTAGACGTACAGGCCGAGCATACAGATGAACACGAACAAGAATACGGTCACGATGATGAACAGCGTGATGCGGTTGCGCGAAATCAGCTTCTCCTCTTCCATGAGGCTCTTCTGGCGGTCCATCTCCGCGCGGGCCCTTTCCAACTCCAGCGTGCGGTTCTTCAGGGCCAGTTCGCTGTTTTCGGCGTTGACCCGCTCCAGGTCGGCCAGCGCTTGGGTCTGCTCCAGCTCCAGGCGCGTGTTGGCCAGGTTGAGCGAGATGTTTTTCTTCTCCAGGTCGTTGGCTACGCGCTTCATGCGCTCGTTGCCCAGCTGCACGGCCATTTCGGCCAGGTCCTCCGACTGGATTTGGCGGACGATGGAGTCGTTGATGTAGGCGGAGCGTTGGCTGTATTCGTAGGCGGCCTTGTAGTCTCCGCTCCTTTCCGCAATCAGGCGCAATACCTTGAGCTTATTGCCGGCGTGTTTTTTGGCCGCTTCGTAGTCTCCGCGGACAAGGGCGTCGTAGGCGTCCAGCCTGTCCAGGTCGTGGTTAGAGACCTTTCCCGTCTTTTCCATCTCTTCGCGGCATTGGGCATAGAGCTTCACGAACTCCTCTTCCCGCCCCATTTCGAACAGTATCCGGCACTTCTCCAGCAACACGATCTTCCGGTTCGTCTCCGTCTTGTAGACCTCAAGCCCCTTGTCCGCGTAGGCCAGGGCCTTCTCGTATTGCCCGTCTTCACAGTACAGCTCGGCCAGGCGTTGGTAATTCAGCGACGCGTCTTGCTCGGGCAGGTAGTTGAGCGCGTAGTCCAATGCTTCTTTGTGATACTTGATGCTGGTGTCCAGGTCGCGCCGCGCGTAGTAGATGTAGCCCTGCGCCTTGAGGCAGTTGTAGACGCCATAGTCGTTCTTGTCCTTTTCGGCTTGCTTCTGCATCCTTTTGGAGAGGTTCAACGCCCGCAGCGAGAGATTGTGGTTCAGGCACCAGTAAATGTAATTGTTGTACGCAAAGTAGTAGTATTGCAGGTAGCCGTTGGTCCTCGCCACCCGTTGCAGGCGACGGACGGCCTCGCCCAGCTTGGCGGAGTCGCTGCCATAGAAGAAAGCATTCACCGGCACGGTCAGCGCGATGCATTCGGCCTTCTTGTCGCCCATCTTGCGGGCCTTCTCGTAGAGGGCCTCAGCCATCTGTACCGCCTCCGGGGTGGAGCGGAACTTCAACACTTTCTTGTACTCAATGTACAACGAGTCGTGGATCCTATAGGGATTGTTTTGTGCATGGAGGTGGAATTGGACGCCCGACCACAAGAATAGTCCCAATAAAATGCAATAAATCAAATTCTTCATCAGTGTATTCCGGTTAAAACCGTCAAGACATGACGCTACCCCATATAAAGCTGCAAAATTATGCATCTTTTAGGAGAATAGCAAGCAGGAAGTGGCATTTTTTTGTTTCGCAGGCTTGGAACACTCGGTTCCGCGTGCCTGGAACACTTTGTTTCACGAACCTGAAACACTTTGTTCCAAACGGCTGGAACTTTGCTGAAACGCTTTCGTGCCGGTGGTCAAAGGGATAAACGGATATTCCCGCAGACCCTGTCTCTGGCAATCAGATTCCTGGAAGAATCTTTTTGCCGAAGAATCTTTTTTGAGGTTTGCAGCAGTTTTTTGGGAAGAAAATTTTGTTGTTCCGGCATTTTTAAATACCTTTGTAGCTGGTATTTAACTCTCTGATGGAGAGGGGGTAGGGACTGCCTTCTGAATGTCTTGAAAGACAGGCGGTTAATTTGACAAACAAACGGTAAAATGAGACGATTTATTTTTTATATGACCTTAGGGGTTACTGTGCTTTTGCAATCGGTGGCTCCTGTCTTTTCCCAGACTGAGCAGAAAGTCCGGGGCGCCAAGGCGTGGGAAACCCGGGGACTGGACCATGACAGCATCCTCGCGGCTTTCAACCGACGCTTTGTTGTGCTCGACTCCCTGATGCGGAGTGGCGTGGAGGTGGATCGTGTGCTGCTCTTTGCGGACACCCCGCACATCCGGCAGGTGGATTCCGTGTTCGAAGTCAAGGAGGCTTACGAACGCAAAGCCTTCAAGCGGAAACACGGCTTGGAGTTGACGGGACAAGCCTATTATCGGCTGGACGACCAGCTGGGATTCGACGAAGACGACCAATACTCACGCTATAAGGCCAAATTCCAAGGTGAATTGGGGTGGAATCTCTTCAACAGTTCTTTCTTGCAACGGAAACCGCAGTTGCGGCTCATCAACCTGTCCAACCAGGCCGAACGGCTGCAACACCTGCGGCAGAACGCCCGTCCCTTGTGGGATGACGCGCGCGAGGCCATAGAGCATCGTTACAACCGCTTGTCGGCCGCCGTGCTGCGCGAACAGTTGCTGAACAACGAGGTGCTGCGCATGGCCTACCTTTACGTGCTTGAGACCGACCGCGCCAGCAACGACAAGCTATTGGAGGCGGGCAGCGAGCAAATGCGCATCGAACATGCCTTGGCGCAGACGGGGATGCCTGCCGATGCGCCCGGCGAGGAGGTGCACGTACTGCAACCGCTCTGGGTGGAACTGGATACCGTCCGGCTGCTGGGCGGGCTGGAGGACAACCACCTGCAAATCCGCGAATCGCGGGTGCGCGAAGAGATATTGGGCGCGCAAATCAAAGTCACCAACTATGCACACCAGTTGCGCCTCACCCCCTTTGTGCGGGTGTCCCACTACTTGCGCACTGCCCTCGGCTCATCCACCAACATGGAAGTGGGCGCACGGTTTACATTCCCCTTTTACGGCGATGCCTCGGCCAAGCGCAAGGCAATGCGGACCGAACAGGCGCTCACCGCCTTGGGGAGGGAGAAGCTCGCCGAGACCGTGACCACGGAGTGCAGGCGGCTCATTGCGCAGCTGGACCAACTGAACACGGCCCTTGCCTCCGAGCAACGACATATCAGCCTGCTACGGCAGTTCATCGACATTCGCACGGAGGGCTATGTGAACAGCCAAGGCGGTTACAACCACATTGCCCGTCTGGAGGAATACAACGAGTTCCTGAAAAGCTTGGAGCGGACCTACGACCTGCTGCGTCGCCGCGCCCTCTGCCTGCTGGACTTGCAAGAGGCGACGGGCTGTCCGGACATGGCCAACCTGATACAAACTAAGGAGATGACAAGATGAAGAACTTCAGCTACAACACCGAACCCCAGGAGATGAGCGTGGAGGAAGTCCTGCTCAGTCGCAAAAAACGCCTTCGCAAGCAACAGATTGTCTTCGGCTGCATCTTTGCCGCCGCGTTGCTGATACTGGCCATCTACGTGGTGAGGCGTGTAGTCTACACCTATTATGACGGCTACATCAAGCTCGACCAGAACAACATGAGGGCCGTGGACGACCTCTTCGTGCTCCGCATTTACCAAGAGGTGGGCGACCGGGTGGAAGCCGGGGACACCCTCTACTCCTACGTGTTGATAGACAACCTGCTGGAGCATCAGAACGTTGTCTCCGTGCCGGGCATGGTGGGCGACTACCACAAGATGCAGGTGCAGGCGGAACTGGCTGCTGCCGAGGTGCCCGTCCTGCGCGTGCGGCTGCAAGAGTTGGACAAGCGGCTGAAGAATGAGGAGAACGACGTCTACTATGGCGTGACCGACAATACGCAGAAGCTGATGTTGCAAGCCGAGCGCAAGGAGGTGGAAGAACGGCTGAAGGAGCAATACCGCAAGATAGCCATCTACCGCCGCATGGCCGCCAAGGCGTCGAAAGACCTGCTCAACTCGGGCTACGGGACGGACTTCCTGCCCAACGCCCCGGGCGGCAACAACGTGAGCCAGTACCTGGTGAAGTATGCCTGCGCCCCCAAGGATGCCGTCGTGACGGACATCAAGGTGGCCGAGGAGACCGTGGTCTTCCACAAAGAGGGCATCATCGACTTGCAGCACGACGACTATGCCGCCTGCAACCTGGGCGTCATCGCCTACATACCCAGCAACAAGGTGAAGTACATCAACAAAAAAGGAAACGTGGAAATCATCGTCAACGACGACATCACCCTCAAGGCGCGATTGTCCCTGCTGGGTATGCGCGTGGAGGAGATACCCAAGCACCTGGTGAGCAACTTCTCGCACGACATCGACGCGGTGATTGCCTACTTTACGTTCCTGCCCGGACAGCAAGTGCCCTTCTGGGTGCTGACGGACAACCTGCCCGTGCGGGTGCGTACCAATAACTTCCAGGCGGAAGACGAGGAATTCGCCAGCCGCATCTTGGAAATCCGGGAGAATAACCAAGTGGTTCCGACAGACACCATTTATCAATAAGGAGACAGCTTATGATAACCATTCAGAACAACAAACGGCAACGGCGCATCCTGATATTCGACAGCGCGTTCAACCTGGAAGACAGCAACGACTTCCTGCGCGAAATGTTTGACGCCGTGTTCATCTTCACTTCATCCCCCGACGAGGCGAAGGCCATCCTGAATGTCATCAACCCGGTCACCTCGCGCAAGTGTTGCTACAAACCCTTCCTCATGTCGCGCGACTTGAAAGGCCAGTTGGACGAATACGACGAGCTGGTGGACTGCTACACCTATGACATCGACGACGCCGAAACGCTCGACACGGTGGAGGAAATCATCACCCACATCGGCGCCATCGGGTTGGAGCCGGACGAGAACACTGTCCTCTCTGGCAACCTGTTCTTCGTCCGCCTGTACCGTTACCTCATCTCGCGCCGCATCTGCAACCTGACGCCGGAACTGAACAGCCTGTCCGCCATGGGCTATTCCATCCCCATCTTTGAACTGTTCTATCGGCAGGGCGCCTATAGCCTGAACGAGTACATCATCTTCAACCAGTCGATGCTGGAGAAGGGGTATATCCGCCCCGTGCAGTTCATCAACAAGATATACCTATGCCCCAAGTGCCTGCACAGCCACCTATTATATATAGAGAACTGTCCGCACTGCCACAGCTCGGACATCAAGAGCGAAGAGGTCATCCACCATTTCCGCTGCGCCAACATATCGCCGGAGCATACGTACAACTTCGGCGGGCAGCTCCGTTGTCCCAAGTGCCACCAGCTGTTGCGCCACATCGGGGTGGACTACGACCGTCCGTCCGTGGTGTACACCTGCTCCAACTGCGAGGAGACCTTCGTCCAGCCCGGCATGTCGGCCGTCTGCACCACGTGCGGCAACCGTTCCGATGTTACCGGGTTGACCCCTTATGATGTCACCGCCTTCGAGGTGACCCCCGAAGGATGCAAGGCCATCGTGTCGCCCAACATCGGCTTTACGGTCTACACCGACTTCTACGACAACTACATGGAGTTCGACCGCTTCGTGGCCCGCCTGCGGCTGCTGTCCAACTTGAAAAGCGCGGGCAGCACCGATGCGGACATCGTGGTGGTGAAAGTGTGGGTATTGAACAGCCAGGAAGAATCCTGCCTGCTCAACCCGGATTTCATTTCCTTGCTATGCAAGCGGTTCCCCACGCACAAGGTCTCTTCGGCCAACAACATGGTGTACATTCGCAATTCAGTCTATGCCAGTGACCAGGAAGGGGACCTCTCGGGCCACGAGCTGACTGACCGTCTGGATGCTGTGCTGGACAAGGCGGCCACGGCCATTGCGCCCGGCGAACGCATTTGCTATGCCGTTTCATGCCATGAGAATGACATGGATGAGTTCATCAACAACCTGCATTTCACTTCGCCCTTCCCGGAAAGGACTTTCCCTTACCGCCCGGCAGGGGAAGAAAATGAAGAAGAAAAAGGTGAGGAGGAAGATGAAGGCATGATTCCCGTCACGGTAATGCCGGAAGAAGCTGCACCGGAAAGCCCCGAGGTGGCAGCTGTTGAGCCCACGCGTGGCAAGTTCCCCGTTTTCAGGGGTATCGTCATCGCGTTGGCTGTCGTGGCTGTGGGGGCTTTGTTGTTCTTCCTTTGGTACACGCCGGAAACGGAGGAACAGCTTTACCTGCCTGTCGTGCAAGCCGAAGAGACTGCATACGCCGATACCGCCAACACGGAAATACCAACGGACACGGCTGGACTGGAAACTTGGGCGGAGACGGAAGAAGGGCAGGCCGAGGCGGCGGAAGAAGCCGCCGAACCGGCAATAAAGGAAACCCAACGGGGCATGTACTATGTGGTGGAGGGCGCGTTCGACTGGCAAGAGAATGCTGAATGGCAACTGCAAAAGAATGCCGAAAGCCATCCCGGATATGCCTACGGCCTCTACAGGCATGGCAACAAGTATATCGTTTCACCCTATTGTTCCACCGACCCCGCCCAATGCGAGGCATTCCGGCAAAACGAGGGCATGGCCGGCCGGACATGGGTGACGGAAGGCAAGAGAAAGGAGGGCGGCTTATGAACTATGTCTTCGACACGCTGGATACGTTCGTGACCTACCTGGACGGGCTGTCCATCTCGAGCATCCTGAACACCTACTGGTTCCTGTTCTTCATCGAGTTTCCCCGCTACTACCTGGCGGAGATCCTCGTGACTCTCTACCGCTGTGCCACGTGGAAGTCCATCGTGCGTGCCGACGAACAGGCCGCCGTGTCGCTCCGCAAGGATAATCCGCTGGTCTCCATTCTCGTGCCCGGCAAGAACGAGGGCAAGCATATCTACGCCCTGCTGAAGTCGCTGCAAGAGCAGACGTACCGGAACTATGAGGTCATCATCGTGGATGACGGCTCGGACGACACCACGCCGCAGATATACACCGACTTGGAACGCCGCGGCCTCATCAGCCGTTACCTCCGGCTGAATATGCGTGGTGGCAAGGCGAGCGCGGCCAACTTCGGCGCCTACTATGCCCGGGGGAAATATGTCGTACATCTCGATGCCGACTCTTCCCTGGACCGCGACGCGATAGAGAAGATATTGCTGCCGTTCTACCTCGACCCCGACATCAAGGCCGTGGGCGGATGCGTGAAGGTGCGCAACGACAAGGACACCATCTGCACCTCGCTGCAGGCATTGGAATACCTGAAGACCATCATGGTGGGCCGCACCGTCACCAGCACGTTGGGAATCTACCACATCATCTCGGGCGCGTTCGGCGCGTTCGACACGAAGGTCCTCAGGCAGATAGGCTACTGGGACATCGGGCCGGGACTGGACGGGGACATCACGCAGAAGATACGCAAGACGGGATGGAAGGTGCACTTTGCCGGAAACGCCGTGTGCATGACCAGCGTGCCCACCTCGTGGATCCACCTGTTCAAGCAACGCCTGCGCTGGTCGAAGTCGCTTGTTCGCTTCCGCCTGCGCAAGCACAGGGACATCTTGTTGCCCACCCGTAACTTCTCGATGCTCAATTTCCTGTCCAACCTGGAGAGTATCGTCTATGACTCGGTGTTGAACTACATTTGGCTGTTCTACATCATCAACCTGGTGCTGACGCAGAACAACCACTTCTTCGAGGTGGTGTTCCTGGGATTCTTCATACGCTACTGTTTCTCGCTGATAGCCTTCGCGGTAGTCATGACCGTGACCGAACGCCGGAAGGAAGAGCTTTACCTCTTCGCCTACCTGCCTCTCGTGTCGCTCTACAACGGCTACTTCCTGCGCTTCGCGAGATTGTGGGCGCACACCAGCGAACTGTTCTTCTTCACCTCCTATCGGGACCCGTGGAATCCGCGCAAGACGTCCGTCTGTGCACAGTTGGAGCGGGCGTAGGCAGCAAAGAGGAATGACACTGGTACCTTGAAGGACACACAAAAAAGAGTGATATGGAAAACAAACGATAAAGGGTAGATTAGAGAATATTATGGATATTGAGAACATTAGAATCGGGATTATTGGATTGGGCTATGTGGGACTGCCGCTGGCCTGCCTGTTTGCCAAGCGTTATCATGTGGACGGCTTGGAAATCAATCACGAGCGGGTGGACAGCCTGCTGCGTGCCAAAGACGAGACCGGCGAGGTGGACGCCGCCACCTTGGAAAACCGCTTGAAAGGCAACTTGCGCCTGACCACCGACGTGGAAGACCTGCGCGACTGCAATGTATATATCATCTGTGTGTCCACGCCTGTGGATGATGACAACAATCCCGACCTCAACCCGCTGAGGATGGCCAGCGCCACCGTGGGCGGACTGCTGAAGAAGGGCGACGTCGTGATCTACGAATCCTCTGTCTTCCCGGGCTGCACCGAGCAAATCTGCGTGCCGATGCTCGGCAACCGTTCCGGACTGACCTTCAACGCGGACTACTTCGTGGGCTATTCGCCCGAACGCATCAATCCCGGCGACAAGGAACATACCGTGGAAAATATCACCAAGATAGTTTCCGGCTCCACGCCGGATACCCTCGGTTTTGTGGAGAAACTGTACGGCTCCGTGCTGACCAATGGCACCTGCCGTGCTTCCTCCATCCGGGTGGCCGAAGCCGCGAAGGTGGTGGAGAACACCCAGCGCGACGTGAACATCGCCTTGATGAACGAGCTGTGCACCGTCTTCCGCGCCATGGGCATCAGCACGACCGAAGTGTTGGACTGCGCTTCTACCAAATGGAACTTCCTGGATGTGCGCCCCGGACTGGTGGGCGGCCACTGCATTGGCGTGGACCCCTACTACCTGATTCACGGGGCATGGTCCTACAACGTCTATCCCCGTCTCATCATGGAAGCAAGGGTCATCAACGAGAACATGGCCCACTTTGTATCCAGCGTGCTGACCAAGTATATGATGAACAAGCGGGTGCACGTGGTGGACTCGCGGATACTGATATTGGGCTTTGCCTTCAAGGCCAACTGCCCCGACACGCGCAACACCAAGGTGGAGGACGTGTACAGCTGCCTGCGTCGTATTACCGACCATGTTTCCGTCTACGACCCCATCGTGAACCGGGACGAGGTGGCACAACGCTACCACATCCAGTTGCTGGACAACCTGGAGGACCACAAGGGAGAGTTCGACGCCATCATCCTCTGCGTGGGCCACAAGGAATTCATGTCCATGCAACTCCGCCCGTTGCTGAATGACCATGGCATCTTGTTCGACGCCATGAACGTGTTGCCCGACGCGGACTATTACCTCTAAAAACAACCAAGAACTTAAAAAGATAAAGATATGAACGAGACGGACTATTCGAAATATACTGTGCTGGTAGTGGATGATATCCCGACCAACATCCTGCTGGTGAAGGGGATGCTCTCGAAGCTGAAGTTCAACATCGTGAGCGCCAACAGCGGACAGCAGGCATTGGACTTGTTGGCCCGCACGCGGCCGGACATCATCCTGATGGACATCCTCATGCCGGGCATGAACGGATTTGAGGCGACACGCGCCATACGCTCCAACCCCGACACGGCCGACATACCCGTCATCATGCTCTCGGCGCTCAATTCGGATACCGACATCAAGACAGGATTGGAGGCCGGTGCCAACGAATTTATCACGAAGCCTTTCATCCAGGAGCACATCGTGAACTGCATCGTCACCCAAATCAACCTCTCGGAGAGCAAGCGGAAGAAACAGGAGAAAGAGGCCGAGGCGGGACTGGGATGGGACGCCGCCATCTGCCTGCTGGCCAGCATGGCTTGCTGCGGAAAAGACGACTTGGCCCGCCGCCTGGGCGACCTGGCCCTCTCCGTGCCCCTGCCCTTCATCGATGAAAGCCTGCATACCTTGCCGAATTACACGTCCGACAGTCTGGTGGCCTGGACCTCGCAACGCTTGCAAAACCTGGAGTTGAAGAACGGGCAAATCTCGGTCAACGAATGCCTCACCAACGTCACCGGCTTGCTGGTGCCTGCGGCAAAAGCCCGGAAAATCACATGGAACATCAAGCTGGGGGGACAAATCAATGTGGTGGCAGACCCCGTGCTGCTCAAGGCGGTCTTCACCAACCTGATGTCCTGCGCCTGTCAGTCGGGAAAAGGCGAGGTGACCGTCAGCGGCAATGTGGATGGAGGATTGGCCAACATCGTCATCAGCTGCACACCGGACAGCAAGGCGACAGTAAACACCGACTTCCGCGTCGCCCTGGCCCTGGAAGTAGCTTTGAAGATGAACGGCGCAGTGACCTATGAGCAAGACGCCGACGGGCAATGCCGCTTCCAGGTGTTGCTCCAGACGTGGCAGAAATAAGCATACGTGTTTAACATATAGAGTCAAGACAAACTATGAACGAAAAAACGAAGTTGGTTTTCAGAACGGCAATGACCGCCGCACTGCTGCTGGTGCCACTGGCAGCCTGGTGTGCCGGACAGGAAGTCATGCACACCCCGCACGTGCATATCGACATCTTGCTCGTCAGCCTGGCAGTGCTCCTTGTGGCGGTCATCGTCTTCCTGCTGTTGCGCATACGCACCCTCAACCGCCTGCACGACATACAGGAGCGGGAGAAACAGATGTCTGCCCGCATCACCGGCATACTGAACACCATGCCTTTGCTCTACATGTACGAAGAGATGATTATGGACGAGAAGGGTACCATCGTGGACACCCGCTACCGGGACGTGAACAAATTCTTCACCGACCAGCTCTACAAGCGCGAGGAGTGCATCGGGCGGCTGGGCAGCGAATTGTTCCCCGACTCCATGACGGTCTTCCTGAAAGCGTCCAACCTGGCAAAGCAGACGGGCAATTCGCTCAACTTCCAGTACTATTACCCGGACAAGAGCCGCTTCTTCGACATCATGGTGCATCCCGTGGAGGGCGGACGCTTCATGGAGTACTTCTGCATGGACTGCACGGACCTGCACAATGCCCAGGAGAAGCTGCGCGACCTGAACAAAAAGATGGAGATAGCCCTCGAAGCCGCACACGTCTCGCCTTGGCGCTACGAGCTGGACAACCGGACGGTGTACTGCCAGGAGCTGACGTGCAACCCCTCATCGGGCAAGCTGGAAAACGGGGACGTCATCCTGCCTGTGGCAAAGGTGTATGCCAACATCCACAGGGACGACCGCGAGCGCATACGCCAGGCCATGCGCGAACTGATAGAAGGAAAGCGGGCGCAGGTGAAGGAGGAGTGCCGCCTGGAATATGAGGTAGGAGGCAAGATGTGCCGGGAATGGGTGGAGGTGCGCGCCACCGTGGGCACCCGCGACGAGGAGGGACACCCACTGGTGCTGGTAGGCTCGCGCCAGGTCATCACCTCCCGCAAGGAGATGGAGGAACAACTGCTGGCCGCCAAGCGGCAGGCCGAAGAATCCAACCGGCTGAAATCGTCTTTCCTCTCCAACATGAGCCACGAGATACGCACGCCGCTCAGCGCCATCGTGGGCTTCAGCGAACTGTTGGTCAATGCCGAGACCGAGGACGAGCGCACGGAGTATGTCCACATCATCGAGAACAACAGTGACCTGCTGCTGCAACTGGTGAACGACATCCTCGACCTCTCCAAGATAGAAGCCGGGACGGTGGAGTTCACCTACACGGACTTCGACCTGAACAAGCTGATGAAGGAAATCTACGATGCCACCCAGCTGCGCATGGCCACGGACACCAAGCCCGTCACGCTGACCTACACCCTCGGCATGGAGCATTGCATCATCCACTCCGAGCGCAACCGCCTGACGCAACTCATCACCAACCTGCTGACCAACGCCCTCAAGTTCACCGAACAGGGCACCGTCAGCTATGGCTACGAGCGGCGGGGCGACTACCTGTATTTCCGCGTGACGGACACGGGTTGCGGCATCGCCAAGGAGCGGCAAAAGGACATCTTCGACCGCTTCGTCAAGCTCAATTCGCACAAGCAAGGCACGGGTCTCGGCCTGTCCATCTGCAAGAGCATCGCCGAGACCCTGGGCGGGGAGATTGGCGTGGAGTCGGAGCCGGGCAAGGGTTCCACTTTCTGGTTCACCATCCGCTACAAGTCTGCCGACGAGGGCGTGCGCGAGGCAGCCGCGCAAAAACCGGTCCTCCCCTCCACGCAGCGGGTCAACATCCTCGTGGCGGAGGACAACGAGAGCAACTACAAGCTGATAAAGGCCATCCTCTCCAAGGAGTATAACCTCTATCACGCTTGGAACGGGCGCGAGGCCGTGGACATGTTCAGCGAGTGCCACCCGCAGCTCATCCTGATGGACATCAACATGCCCGTGATGGACGGCTACGAGGCTACCCGCGAAATCCGCAAACTCTCTACGGACGTACCCATATTGGCGCTCACCGCCTATGCCTACGCATCGGACGAGGAGCGCATCCTGAACAGCGGCATGAACTCGTACATGTCCAAGCCGGTGAACACGCAGCAACTGCGCAAACGGGTGGATTCCCTGTTGAGGCAGGCGTTCGTGTTCCTGTGAGAAAGACGAGAGAAACAAAATGAGAGAAACAAACATAGGTATTAATCTAAAGCAGTTACAGAAAGGAGTAGTATGAAACAAATGAGAAAAGAGAAACAATTGTCTAATTATTTAAAACGTAAAGTTATGAACAAGAAGTTTTATTGGTTGGCAGGCTTTGCGGCCCTTATGATGACCGCAGCTTGCAGCGACGACAACGTCGTGAATGACAATCCGGATCCGACACCGGGGACGGAAGAAGAGAGCAATGTAGTTACGCTACAAGTTATTGATGGAGCCTCGCAGTCTGGTCGTATCCACATGGTAGCGCAGACGAAGGCTGTGGAAGGTGTCAAGAAAAACAGGCTGAACTATGTGGCTACGATTGGCAACCCCGAACTTCAAGGGGAAGACAAAAAGTGGTCTGCAACGTCGGTCTTCATTGAAAATGAAGAGGGCACAAAGAACACCGTATACATCACTTGGCACTCTGACAAACAAGCGACCAACCCGGCAGGAGATTGGGGAGGTGCATTGGACATTATCAATTTTGAGCAAATTGATAAGCCTGAGATTGACATTGAAAGCTCATTGGTGGACCAAAATCTGATGAAATTCGAGAATGTGATGAAGGCACAAGCCGGCGAGGGTGGCAAAGCTCTGTTCCTTTCTGCCACACATGCTGAAAAAGGAGCCGTGGTGGCACGCCTTCCGATGTACAACCCCACCAAGGCAGAAATAATCGGTATGCCCGGTACTTCTGTGAACTGCGTGGCTCAATTGGGTAACAATTTGGTTGCCGTAACAGGTTTCAAAGGAACATGGGCCACTTTTGCTCCGGATGCAGAAGCTGTTTATTACGACTACGACGACTTGAACAACAATGCTTGGCTGAAACTGGGTCAAGATTTGAGCGAAGGCTTCGGAGGCAAATATATTGGCATAGATGAAAATGGCAGAGGTTATGTGCTTCGTACAGATGATGGAAAAGCACAAATTCTCGGCGCTTCATCCGGTGAAGTGAAAGTGGATAATATGGCTCCGTTGATTTCCGATTGGAAGGTCGGCGAGAATTATGATCCGGCAACCGGCGACTGGACAACCAACAAGGAAGAAAGCCAGTTGCAAGGCAAGCACGTCATGGTAATAAAGGATGGTTATGCCTACGTAGGTGCCGGCCTCAACGGTCTGCGTGTGTACAGTCTCAACGATGGCACTGAAGTCAAGAATTTCGATGACGAAAAAGGCGGCCCCAACACCATCGGCCTGTGCATCGACGGCGACCTGCTCTATGCGGCTACCGGTAGCGGCCTGCGCGTTTACGAGATGAAAGGCAATGGCGTGCTGGAGCTTTATGCTTTCGAAGTAGAGGAATATGATGAAAACGGTTTGCCCAATTCCATGAATCCTCCCACGACGATGGACGAAGGTGAAGCTACGCCCGGACATCACTCTGCCAACTTCGTTTCTGTGCTGAACGCTGATAATGGTGACAAGTACATCTTCGTAGCTTACGGCCAGGACGGTGTCCGCGTCTACAAGCTGATTCCGGATGCAGAATAAATGCCTGAAGATGAACCCATAAGCTGTACTCAGCTTTAACCTAAAGTCTTTTCCGCCGTGAGGCGCGAAAGGCTTGCGGGGTTCATCCCCGCTGTTTGTTTGTTTTGTTTAAGGGGGTGCCGGGGGGCGCCCTCTTTTTTTGATTGTGGGCCAAACGACCGAACGGATTTTAGCACGAAATCGCCATTTATCCCCCTTCCCCCGCACACCATTCTGTAAAAATGTGTATTTTTGCCGAATGAATATGCCGGAAACTCATCTACACAACCTGATGGACGCGCTGACGCGCAGCAACGCCAGCTTCGCCCTCTACCGCCTCCCGTGGAAAGAGCAGCCCACCCTGGTGCTCCAACCCGAAGGCGTCCCTGACACTTATGCCCGCCTGCAAGACCTGAACGGGAAGACGGGATTCGTCCTCGCACCCTTCCATGCGGACGAGCATCAACCCATCGTGCTCATCCGCCCGGACAAAGTGGCCAAGGGATGGCCGGAAATCAAGAAAGTACTGGCCGCCTGCCAAAGTCTTGCAAAGGCCGGCACTCCGCCAAACAATGACGCCGCCTCCTCGAAAGATTGTCGCTGCGCCTACGCCGAAGCCTTCGGCCGCTTCATCGCGCCCCTGCGCCAAGGCACCTTCCAGAAGCTGGTGCTCTCGCGCAGCGAAGACACGGACTTGCCCGCCGGCTTCTCCCCGCTGGCCACGTTCATCAACGCCTGTCAACGCTATCCGCGCCTGATGATATCCTTGGTGCATACCCCCGTGACCGGCACCTGGATAGGCAGCACGCCGGAAATCATTCTGAGCGAGGAGCAGGACTGCTGGCACACGGTGTCCCTGGCAGGCACCCTGCCCGTGGTGGGTGAAGGCAGGACGGACGAATGGGGCACCAAGAACCGCGAAGAACAGGCCTTGGTCAGCAACTACCTGCGCGACATCCTGCAACGGATAGGCACCGGCCTGAAGGAAGAAGGCCCCTACACCGCCCGCGCCGGACAGGTGATGCACCTGAAGACCGACTTCTACTTCCACCTGAAGCAGACGGACTGCCTGGGCGACATCCTCTACCAACTGCATCCCACCCCTGCCGTATGCGGCCTGCCCAAGCAAGCCGCGTATGACTTCATCCTCGCCAACGAAGGCTATGCACGCACCTACTACGCGGGCATCATCGGCTGGCTGAATCCCCACGACGGCCAAACCGCCCTCTACGTCAACCTGCGCTGTATGCGCCTGGCGGACGGCAAGGCCACGCTCTACGCCGGCGGAGGCATCCTGCCCTCGTCCGTGGAGGAAGCGGAATGGGAAGAGACAAAGCACAAGATGGAGACGATGAGAAGAGCGATAAATAGTGATTAGTAATCACTTATCACTAACCACTTATCACTAAACCCTAATCACTAACCACTAATCACTAACCACTAATCACTACAACCACGTGTTCACAGACAAGAAAAACGTCCTTCAACTGGCCGCCCTGCTGGCGGCGCACGGCATCCGGAAAATCGTGCTTTGCCCGGGCAGCCGCGATATCCCCCTGGTGCGCACCTTCTCGGCGATGCAAGATGTGTTCACCTGCTATGCCGTGACCGACGAGCGCAGTGCGGGCTTCTTCGCCCTGGGACTGTCTCTGCACGACCACCGGCCTGCCGCCGTCTGCTGCACCTCCGGATCCGCCTTGCTGAACCTGCATCCCGCCGTGGCCGAAGCCTTCTACCGCCAAGTGCCGCTGGTGGTCATCTCCGCCGACCGCCCTGCCGCCTGGATAGGCCAGATGGACGGACAGACCCTGCCCCAACCCGGCGTATTCGGCCCGCTGGTCAGGAAATCCGTCAGCCTGCCCGAAGTGAAGAGCAAGGAAGACGAATGGCATTGCAACCGCCTCATCAACGAGGCCCTGCTGGAAACTTGTCACCACGGCCGGGGCCCCGTGCATATCAATGTCCCCATCAGCGAGCCGTTCTTTGACTGCCCGGTCGAGTCTCTGCCCACTGCCCGGGTCATCACCCGCAAAGACAACCATTTCGAGGAACTGGCCGCACGCCTGAGGCAATTCCCCCGCCGGATGCTGCTCATCGGGCAAGGCAATCCCGGCGAAGCACTTCTCCCAGGCTTGGAGGACACCTTCATCTGCTTCGCCTCCCATCCCGCCAACCATCCCGGGGCGGCCATCTGCAATGTCGAGCCTTTGTTATCCGCCCTCAGCCCGGAGACAAAGCAGGCGATGCGCCCCGACCTGGTGATTACCTGTGGCGGGCACATCCTCTCCAAACGGCTGAAACAGTATTTGCGGAGCTATCCCCCCAAGGAGCATTGGCACATTGCCCCGTCGGGCGAGGTGGCCGACCTCTTCGGCGCCCTGACTGTATTGATAGAAGCGGAGCCGACCAGCTTCTTCCGCCAAGTGTTGCCCGTCTCCCCGCAAAAGGAAGTCACGGAGTATGCCCAACGCTGGACAAGACTGTCGGAAGCCGTGCCGCCCGCCGAGTTTCCCTATTCGGAAATGGGAGCCATTGGCGAAGTCATCCGCCGCCTGCCCGCGCCCTGCGCCCTGCATTTGGCCAACAGTTCGGTGGTGCGCTACGCCCAGTTGTTCCCCCTGCCCGGTGGCGTGGAGGTGCTCTCCAACCGCGGCACCAACGGCATCGAAGGCTCCCTGTCCGCCGCCGTGGGCTATGCCGCCGCATCGGACAAGCTGAACTACATTTTCATCGGCGACCTGAGTTTCTTCTACGATATGAACGCCCTTTGGAATCCGCATTGCGGCAAGAATCTCCGCATCCTGCTGCTCAACAACGGCGGGGGAGAGATATTCAACGCCCTGCCCGGCCTGCAACTCACGGACGAAAACCGCCGCTTTGTGTTGGGCACGCATCAAACCCAAGCCCAAGGCTGGGCAACGGACAGCGGCTTCGAGTACCTGTCCGCCCACAACGCCGGGGAACTGGCGGCGCTCCTGCCCCGCTTCACGGACGCCGCTCCTGCCGCCCGCCCGATGCTGCTGGAGGTCTTCACGGACAAGAACCGGGACGTGCAGTTGCTGAGGGAATATTACCATCGATTAGATAAACTTTAGGCACGGATTACGCGGATTTCACGGATAATCTAACAAGGAAAAAGGAAAACGAATCCGTGAAATCCGCGTAATCCGCGCCTAAAAAACTCTATATAAGTCATCATTTTAACAACAACAGATATGAGAGAATGGAAAACCATCAAAGAATACGAGGATATTCTTTTTGACTACTACAACGGCATTGCCAAGATCACCATCAACCGCCCGCGCTACCGCAACGCCTTCACCCCGAAGACCACGGCGGAAATCAGCGACGCCCTCTACTACTGCCGCGAGTGCCAGGATATCAACGTGGTGGCCCTGACCGGCGCAGGCGACAAGGCCTTCTGCTCCGGCGGCGATATGCACGTCAAGGGACACGGCGGCTATGTGGGCACTGACGGCGTGCCCCGCCTGAATGTGCTGGACGTGCAGAAGCAAATCCGCTCCCTGCCCAAGCCCGTCATTGCAATGGTCAACGGCTATGCCATCGGCGGCGGCCACGTCCTGCACGTGGTGTGCGACCTGACCATCGCCTCGGAGAACGCCATCTTCGGACAGACAGGTCCCCGCGTGGGCAGCTTCGATGCCGGCTTCGGCTCCTCCTACCTGGCCCGCATCGTCGGACAGAAGAAGGCGCGCGAGATTTGGTTCCTCTGCCGCCAATACTCCGCCCAGGAAGCTCTGGAGATGGGATTGGTCAATAAGGTGGTGCCCCTCGACCGCTTGGAAGACGAAATGGTGGAGTGGGCCGAGACGATGATGCAGCACAGTCCCCTGGCCCTGCGTATGATAAAGGCCGGGCTGAATGCCGAACTGGACGGCCAGGCAGGCATCCAGGAGCTGGCCGGCGATGCCACGATGCTCTATTATATGACGGAGGAAGCCCAGGAGGGCGGCCGCGCTTTCCTGGAGAAACGCAAGCCCGACTGGTCGAAGTATCCCAAGTTCCCCTGAGCCTTCCCGATGCCTTGAGAGACCAAAGGTGGCACCTTTGCCTACCAAAGGTGGCACCTTTCCCCATCAAAGGTGGCACCTTTCCCCCATTAAAGTCTAACAACCCACAAAGATTTGAGCTATTATGACAAGATACAGACTGGACATTATCCCCCGCGTCCTGCACTTCAAGCAACCCGCAGGCACCTCGCGCGGCGTCTACCACACCCGCCAGGTGTGGTACCTGCTCCTGACCGACACAGCAAGCGGACGCTACGGCGTGGGCGAATGCGCTCCCCTGCCCGACCTGAGTTGCGATGCCCGCCCCGATTACGAACAAGTATTGGCCGGGATTTGCCGGGACTTCGAGGCGCAAGGCACGATAGATTATGAGGCCCTCCGTCCCTATCCCTCCATACTCTTCGGCCTGGAGACGGCCCTCCTCCACCTGCAGGCGGGCAGCGTGCGCTTCTTCCCCACAGCCTTTGCCGCCGGCGAGGAAGGCATCCCCATCAACGGCCTGATTTGGATGGGCAATTTCGAGGAAATGTCCCGCCGCCTGGAAGAGAAAATGCAACTGGGCTTCCGCTGCATCAAGCTGAAAATCGGCGCCATCGACTTCGACCGCGAAGTGGAGTTGCTCGCGCGTGTCCGCCAACGCTTCTCGCCCCAAGAGGTGGAGTTGCGCGTGGATGCCAACGGTGCTTTCGCGCCCGCCGATGCCCGCCGGAAGCTGGAAATCCTGAGCCGCTTCCACCTGCACTCCATCGAGCAGCCCATCCGCGCCGGGCAATGGAAGGAGATGGCCGCCCTCTGCGCCGACGCCCCCTTCCCCATCGCCCTGGACGAGGAGCTGATTGGCGTGAACGACCCCGCCCGCAAGGCGGAGTTGCTGGACACCATCCGCCCGCAATACATCATCCTGAAGCCCTCGTTGCACGGTGGCCTGCACGGCGCGAAGGAATGGACGGACCTGGCCACGGCACGCGGCATCGGCTCCTGGGTGACTTCCGCCTTGGAAACCAACGTGGGCCTGAACGCCATTGCCCAATGGACGGCCACGCTGCACCCCCGCATGCCGCAAGGCCTGGGCACCGGCCTGCTCTTCACGGACAACGTAGACTATCCGCTGCACATCGAGGGGGATTGCCTGTGGTGCCGGAAGGAGGGGAAGGAACCGGATTGGAGGAATTTCTTGCGGACATAAACAGAGAAATAGCAGGCATTATAATAGATACAACGATGAACTATAATAACCACCATATCGAAAAAAGAAGTTTCGAGGCTTTTGTCAACGCCATTGGCACAGAAATAGAACAGGCACAAGTCCGGCTAATCAGTGCGGCCAATGCACAAATGCTGTTCCATTACTGGAAGATGGGTAATTATATATTATACCATCAAGCCCAACAAGGCTGGGGTGGCAAAGTCATCAAGAAACTGGCACAAGCGATACGGTTCAATTATCCGGAAAAGAAAGGATATTCCGAACGAAATCTCACTTATATGTGTCAGTTTGCCCGCTTATACCCATTGAATGTTCTCCGAGATTTTATCAAGTTGGACGCAAGACTTTCAACCCCAAGCATTCAAACTGTTGTCCAAGAAGTGCTGAAATTAAACAACGGACAATTTACGCAAGAACTTCCTGCGCAAATACAACCCGCTGATAACCAATCTTTAGAAATTACGCAGGAACCTCCTGCGCAATTTCTAAATGTGGCAAAAACAGTAGAGACTATCTATCAAATCAAAACAGAGGAGGTAGAAAACTTATTTTTGGCATCACCTGTTGCAAGGATAAATTGGGCAAGCCATATGGTCATACTCAACAGTTCGCTCCCGTTGGGCGTAAGATATTGGTATATGAAGCAGTCGGTGGAAATGGGATGGAGCAGCAATGTTCTCAAAATGCAGATTGAAAGCAAACTGTATGAACGGCAAATCAACAGCCACAAGGTCAACAATTTTACCGCCACACTTCCTGCACCCCAAAGCGACCTTGCCAACTACTTGTTGAAAGACCCGTACATCTTTGATTTGGCAGGAGCCAAAGAACGTGCGGACGAAAGGGACATAGAAGAACAGTTGGTAAAACACGTTACCCGTTATTTGTTGGAGATGGGCAGCGGATTCGCTTTTGTCGCAAGGCAGAAGCATTTCCAGATTGGCGACAGCGATTTCTATGCCGACTTAATCCTATACAACATAAAACTGCATGCTTATGTGGTCGTGGAACTGAAAGCAACCCCGTTCAAACCGGAATATGCAGGACAGTTGAACTTCTATATCAATGTGGTGGATGACAAACTGAAGGGAGAAAATGACAACAAGACCATCGGACTGCTATTATGCAAGGGCAAGGATGAAATTGTCGCACAGTATGCACTGACAGGCTATGACCAGCCTATCGGTATCAGTGACTATCAGCTTAGCAAGGCTGTACCCGAAAATCTGAAGTCGGCATTGCCAAGCATTGAACAAGTGGAAGAAGAGCTGACAATGCTTCTTGAAAATAGAGAAAACAAACTAAAATGAATATTTATGGCAGAAAACATAAATTTCATCACCGACATAACCCGGCAGACCATCACCATCGACGGCTGCACCTACACCGCCGACGACTGCCGCGAAAGACTGTACGAAGACTTCTGCCGCCTCCATGGCACGGACAGCTTCCACGCCCGCCTGGCGGAGTTCCTCCAAGAATGGTTCGACCCCTCGGACACGGTGTGCGTGCATACCTCCGGCTCCACCGGCACGCCCAAAGAACTGCGGGTGGAGAAACGCCGCATGATGGCATCAGCCCGGATGACCGTGGATTTCCTGGGATTACAGAAGGGAGACACCGCCCTCCTCTGCATGCCCCTGCAATACATAGCGGGCAAGATGGTCGTGGTGCGTTCCTTGGTGGCGGGGCTGAACCTGCTGCCCGTCACCCCTTCGGGACACCCGCTGAAGGACCTGCCCGAGGCACCCGTCTTCGCGGCCATGATACCGATGCAGGTGTTCAACGCCCTCCAAGTGCCTGCCGAACAAGCCCTACTGAAAGATGTCCGCCAACTGATTATCGGCGGGGGAAGCATTGATGCCTCCTTGGGCGAGGCCCTGAAAACCTTCCCCCACGCCGTGTGGAGCACCTACGGCATGACGGAGACGCTGTCCCACATCGCCATGCGCCGCCTGAACGGCCCGGAAGCCTCGGAGTGGTACACCCCTTTCCCCGGCGTGGACACCTCCCTGGGGCCAGACGGCAACTTGGTTATCCACGCCCCGGCGGTGAACCCCGACGAACTGCCCACCAACGACTTGGCGGAGTTTGACGCCCAAGGCCGCTTCCGTATTCTGGGACGGCGGGACAACATCGTCAACACGGGCGGCGTGAAAGTACAAATTGAGCAGGTGGAAGACGCCTTGCGCCCCCGCCTGCCCTTTCCGTTTGCCATCACCTCCGTGCCCGATGCCAAATTCGGCGAACGCATCGTGCTGCTGGTGGAAAACGCCCGGACGGACGACCCGCTCCTTTCGCAAGCCATCGCCGCCCTGCTCCCGTATTGGCGGCCCAAACAGGTGTTCAGCGTCCCGCAACTGCCCCAAACGGGGACAGGAAAGCCGGACCGGGCAACGGCACGGAAACTGGCGCGGGGATTGGCAAACGGCCAATAAAGCGTTTATTCTGTCACTTCCACCCCTTTCAGCGTCGCCGAGCTGCTCTCCGTCACCCGCACCGTCACCCGGTCGCCGATGCGATGCGCGCCACGGTCGAACACCACCACCCGGTTCTGCTCCGTGCGGCCGAACAACTGCTCGCGGCTGCGCTTGGACACGCCTTCCACCAATACTTCGTAGGTCTGCCCCGCGCAACGGGCGTTCGCCTCTGCGGACAGACGGTTCTGAAGGGCGATGATCTCATTGAGGCGGCGGATTTTCACCTCCTCGGGCACATCGTCCGGCAAGTGCTTGGAGGCATACGTGCCCGGACGCTCGGAATACTTGAACATGAAGGCCGAGTCGTAGCGGCACGCCTCCATCAGCGACAGGGACAACCGGTGGTCTTCCTCCGTCTCGCCGGGGAAGCCGCAGAAGATATCGGTGCTGAGGCCGCAATCCGGGATGATGCGCCGGATGGCCGCCACGCGCTCCAGGTACCACTCGCGGTCGTACTTGCGGTTCATCAACTTCAGGATGCGGCTGCTGCCGCTCTGCACGGGCAGGTGGATGTGGCGGCACACGTTCGGCTCGTCGGCAATGACGTGCAGGGTCTCGTCGCTCATGTCCTTGGGGTGCGAGGTGGTGAAGCGCACCCGCATGTCCGGCACGGCGCGGGCCACCGTGCGCAGCAGTTCGGGGAAGGTGACGACCGTCCCGTCCTCCCGCGTGAAGCGGTAGGAATTGACATTCTGCCCCAAGAGCGTGACCTCCTTGAAGCCGTGTGCCTGCAAATCCCTGGCCTCGCGCAGGATGCTTTCCACGTCTCGGCTGCGTTCCCGTCCGCGGGTATAGGGCACGATGCAGTAGGTGCAGAAATTGTTGCAGCCGCGCATGATGGACACGAAGCCCGATATGCGCGCCGCCCCGATGTGGCGGGGCACCACGTCGCGGTAGGTCTCCGTGGTGGACAGCTCCACGTTGATGGCCTTCTCGCCCGCCTCGGCCGCCGCCATCAAGTCCGGCAGGGACAGGTAGGCATCCGGCCCTGCCACCAGGTTCACGCCGTGCCGCTCAATCAGTTCGTCCTTCACGCGCTCGGCCATGCAGCCCACTACGCCCACGATGAGGTGCGGGCGTTTCTTCCGGAGCGTGCGGAGCGCCTCCAGGCGGTTCAGTATCTTCTGCTCGGCATTGTCGCGCACGGAGCAGGTGTTCAGGAATATGGCATCGGCCTCTTCTGCCGACAGGGCCGTGTCATAGCCCGCCATCTTCATCACCGAGGCAATCACCTCGCTGTCTGCCACGTTCATCTGGCAGCCGTAGGTCTCGATGTACAACTTCTTGTCGCCATCGCCGGTGGCGGATTTTAAGTCCGCGCCCGTGTTCTTTTCATTCATAAGCAATAGTCTTGATTTCAGGGTGCAAAGATAAGGATTTGTTCGGGACAGCAATAAGGCCTCCGCACCTTTCTTTCGGAGGATTAATGCCTTTTGAATCGGGCAGAGTCAACCAGCGAGTGCAACATTACGAAATATTTTTGAAAAAGCATTCAGCCGATGTTTGGAAATTCAGTTTTTCCTTTGGCCTGGCATTGATTTTCTTTCTAATCCTGGCGATTTTCCCATCCGTGATGGTGC
>CASEYC010000077.1 GCA_949292025.1 uncultured Bacteroides sp.
CCTCGATGCCGACGGCAAGCCCATCAAGGGTATCCCCCGCCATCCCATTCTGGAAGACGACGTCATCGTCTACTCCAACGCCACCATTCTGGGACGCATCACCGTGGGACGTGGAGCGACCGTGGGCGGCAATATCTGGGTTACCGAAGACGTACCCGCCGGCGCACGTATCGTGCAGACCAAAGCCAAGAAATAAAGGCGTACGAGGAAAAAGAACACTGAAATCTGAAATAAATAAAAATGAGCGAACAACCTTCTTTTGAGATGATAGCCAAGACCTTCCAAGGTCTGGAAGAAATACTGGCACAGGAACTGACGGAACTGGGTGCCGATAACATAGAGATAGGCCGAAGAATGGTATCTTTTACGGGTGACAAAACTATGCTTTACAAAGCCAACTTCTGCCTGCGTACCGCCATCCGCATCCTGAAGCCGCTGAAGCATTTCACCGCCCACGATGCCGACGAGGTGTACAACGAGGTGAAGGCCATCCATTGGGAAGACTATCTGACGACGGACAAATCGTTTGCTGTGGATGCCGTCGTGTTCAGCGAAGAGTTCCGCCATAGCAAGTTCGTATCCTATCGCGTGAAGGACGCCATCGTGGATTACTTCCGCGAGAAGACGGGCAAACGCCCCAACGTGCGCATCAACAAGCCCGACGTGTTACTGAACATCCACATTGCCGAAAATACCTGTACTCTGTCGCTCGATTCGAGTGGCGAGTCACTCCACCGCCGCGGCTATCGCCAGGAAGCCGTCGAGGCTCCGCTGAACGAAGTGCTGGCCGCTGGCATGATTCTGATGACAGGATGGAGGGGAGAATGCGACCTCATTGACCCCATGTGCGGTTCGGGTACCATCCCCATCGAAGCAGCCCTCATCGCCCGCAACATCGCACCCGGCGTCTTCCGTCAGGAATTTGCCTTCGAGAAGTGGCCCGACTTCGACCGCGACCTCTTCGATGCCATCTACAACGATGACAGCCAGGAGCGTGAGTTCGCCCACAAGATATACGGCTACGACAACAACCCGAAAGCCAACGAAATAGCCACCCACAACATCAAAGCGGCGGGTGTCACGAAAGACATCGTCCTGAAGCTGCAACCCTTCCAGCAATTCGAGCAGCCGCAGGAGAAATCCATCATCATCACCAACCCGCCCTACGGCGAACGCATCTCGACGGACGACCTGCTGGGCCTCTACGAGATGATAGGCGAACGCCTGAAACACGCCTTTACGGGCAACACTGCCTGGATACTCTCCTACCGCGACGAATGCTTCGACCAGATAGGCCTGAAGGCCAGCGCACGCATTCCGCTCTTCAATGGTGCTCTGGAATGCCAGTTCCGCAAGTACGAAATCTTCGACGGCAAGTACAAGGACTTCCGCGCCGAGGGTGAGGAGCTGGACAAGGAACAGCGCGAACGCCGCCCTACCGCCCCCCACAAGAACTTCAAGCCCCGCGAACGGCGCAGCTTTGGCGACGGCGAAAAGAAAGAGTTCAGACCCCGTGGCGAACGGAAAGACTTCGCTCCGCGTGAAAAGAAGGAGTTCAAGAAAGATTTCAAGAGCGAACGCAAACCGCGTTCGGGCGAGTCGTACCCTGAAAGGAAAAGAAGAGAACTACGCAACAACCCTAAAGACAATCTCAGTAAAAAAAATGAAAAGAATCAGTAAGAACGTGGTGGCCCTGCTGATGGCAGCAACCACCCTGACCAGTACCCACCTTATGGCACAAGAAACCGCAACGAACGAACTGAAATACCCCACGCTGGAAGACCTCATTCCCGGCGGAGCGACCTACCGTTATGCCGAGAGCCTCTACGGCCTGCAATGGTGGGGCGACCAGTGCATCAAGCCGGGCATCGACTCCCTCGTGGCCGTCAACCCCAAGAACGGTAAGGAGACATTGCTTAC
>CASEYC010000078.1 GCA_949292025.1 uncultured Bacteroides sp.
CGGAGCCACGCGGATGCCGCGGTTGGGGAAGGCGGTGTAGGCGCTCACCATCTCGGCGACGGATATCTCACAGGGGCCGAGGCAGAGCGACACGCTGGGCACGATTTCGCGGTTGCGCACGCCAAAGGTCTGCACCAGGCGCTTCAGTTCGTAGGGATTGAGCTTGCTCATGAGGTAGGCCGTAATCCAGTTGTCAGAGTTGGCCAAACCCCACTTCAGCGTCACCATCTCGCCCAGGCGCTTGTTGTTGGCGTTGCGGGGCGTCCAGGGAATGCCGTTCTCGTCGAGCAGGGTGTAGGACACGTGGCGCGCCTCGTCGCAGGGCGAGAAGCCGTTCTCCATGGCCAGGGCATAGACGTAGGGCTTCATGGTCGAACCGATCTGACGGCGGCCCACCATGGCCATGTCGTACTGGAAGTAATGGTAATTGGGACCGCCCACATAGGCCAGCACGTGTCCGTTGCGGGGGTTCATTGACATGAAACCGGCACGCAGGAAGTGCTTGTAGTAGCGGATGGAGTCGAGCGGCGTCAGCACGGTGTCCACCTCGCCCGCCCAGCTGAAGACGGACATCTCCTGCGGGGTGTTGAAGGCTTTCATGATTTCCTTCTCCGAGGCGCCACCCTTCTTCATCAGGCGGTAGCGGTCGGTCTGGCGGATGTTGCGCAACAGGATTTCATCAACCTGCTCCTGCGTCAGACGGAAGCTGTAGGGAGCCTTCTTGCGGCCTTTCTTCTCCTTGAAGAAGTAGCCCTGCAGTTCCTTGAGGTGCTCGGTCACGGCTTCCTCGGCATACTGCTGCATGCGCGAGTCGATGGTGGTGTATATCTTCAGCCCGTCGGTATAGAGATTGTACTTCTTGCCGTCTTTCTTGGTGTTCTTCTCGCACCAGCCAAAGAGGGGGTTCGTCTCCCAGTCGAGCGAGTCTTCGTAGAACTTCTGCATCTGCCAGCCGCGATACTTCGACTTGTCGGGCTTCTTGGCCGTCAGCACGCCGCGCAGGTATTCGCGGAAGTAGGTGGCCTGTCCCTCCTTGTGATCCACGCGGTTGTATTTCAGTTTCAGAGGCAGGGCCTGCAGGGAGTCACACTGGGCCTGGGTCAGGAAGCCCGCCTTGCGCATCTGGTCGAGCACCACGTTGCGGCGTCCGCGCGAACGCTCGTTGAAGCGCACGGGGTTGTAGAGCGAGGGGTTCTTGCACATACCCACCAGCGTAGCAGCCTCTTCAATTTTCAGGTCTTTGGGCTCGCAGTTGAAGTAGGTATAGGCGGCGGTCTTCACGCCCACGGCGTTGTTCAGGAAGTCAAATTTGTTGAGGTACATCGTCAGGATTTCCTCCTTCGTGTAGTAGCGCTCCAGCTTGACGGCGATGACCCACTCGATGGGCTTCTGGAAAAGTCGTTCCAACGTGCTCTCCGCACTGGGCGAATAGAGCTGCTTGGACAGCTGCTGGGTAATGGTACTACCACCGCCGGCATTCTTCTGCATCAGGATGCCGCGCTTCACCACAGCACGGAACAGGGCCTTGACGTCGATGCCCGAATGCTCGGCAAAACGCACGTCTTCCGTCGCGATGAGGGCGTTGATGATATGGGGAGACAGGTCCTGATAACCCACATAGACGCGGTTTTCCTTGCTGTACGAATAGGTGCCCAGCGTCTTGCCGTCGGCCGAAAAGACCTGTGTGGCAAACTTGTAATTGGGGTTCTCCAGATCTTCGACGGGTGGCATGTAGCCTATCCAGCCTTTCGAGATGGAGGTGAACACCAGCACGCATGCCAGCAGCATGACGGCCAGCAGTATCCAGAGGGTTATGATGACTTTCTTGATCATGTTCAGCGTTTCGTTTTTACTTTGATTTAATAACGTGCAAAGATACAACTTCCGGCGCAATTACACAAGAGGAAGCTTCACTTTTCGGCGGCTTTTCAAGGCCGGAAACACATGCCTGTCCGGCAGCCCTTCTGATAAACACTTTTTAACTCACACAATTACAGTTAGACGAAAGTGAGTTTCCGCATCCATCAGATTAAATAGTATATTATAAATTTATTATATTATATATTATATATATATTATAATTA
>CASEYC010000079.1 GCA_949292025.1 uncultured Bacteroides sp.
ATCAACAACTTCCTGATGAACTTGATTACGGCATTGGGGGCCTATTGCTTCTTTGACAACAAGCCTGAAGCACTGCAAGGATACACAATCGAGCAGTCAAAACAATTGACTTTGTTCTAATGTTATCCCGAACTCACGTATACAGAAAAAGAAGGAAAAGCTGCTGCGGGACATCATGATGACCGACTTGACTGTGGCCGAACTGGCTGATAAATACAAGTATACGGCCAACTACTTGACTACTTTCTGCAAGGAGCATTTTGGAAAATCGCCCACAGAATTGCGGGCGGAAAAGATAGTTATATAATAAGGTGGACTGTTGGACGTTTTTCGTAGGAAAATGGTCTCCTTTTGTTGAATGCGCCCCGTAAATATTGCCTACCTTTGCAGCCGAAAACAAACGGTAGTTCTTCCTCTACCGAAGAGGCGGAACAATCTTTCTGCACAAAAGTAGCCTTTTTATCGGAAAGGTGCAACATTCCATACCCTGTTTTTGGTATAAATCGCGTACATCCTCTGTCCGGACCTGTCAGCGCGTCAGCGTGTCGATAAGTTTCCGGTTGGCCGAAGCGATGAGGTTGGTGTCGAGGGCAGCCAGGTAGATGGTGGTGGTGGCTATGTTGTTGTGCCCCATGGCCTCGCAGATGATGGTGTCGCTGACGCCACATTGCCTGGCCAGGGATGCCCAGGTGTGGCGGCTCACGTAGGAGGTGAGCGGTTCGTCCAATCCCATCTTTTGGGATATTTTCCTTAGCCGCTTGTTGTAATTTCTCAGGGCGCTCTCATACTGCAGCCAACTGTCGGCTTGCTTGCCGTCGAGTATGGGGAAGAGGTAGGGCGAATCTTGGGTCTCTTCCTTGTATTTGTCCAAAATTGCTTGCGCGTGTGGCTCTATCCGGATATGCAGCGTCTGGTGGGTCTTGTGCCGTTGGTATTCGATGTGTCCATTCCGCATTTGCGACTTCTTCAAGTGGGCGATGTCCACGAAGGCCATCCCTTGCATGTAGATGCTGAACAGGAAGATTGCCCGTGCAAAGTCCAGTGCCCGGTTGTCCAGCCGGATGTCTATCAGTTGCTTCACCGTCTTCAGCGGGAGGGCACGTTTGCGCGTCTTTTCTTTGCCGGTGAAAGCCTTTCGGAACGGATGATTGTCTACCGCAATGAGGTTTTCGTCCACGGCATGGTTGTAGGCAGCCCTCAACATGCGCGTGTAGAGCGAGATGGTGTTCAGCTTCAGTCCTTTCTGGGCGAGGTAGTCTTGGAAGTCCATCATCATGCCGACGGTGAGGCTTTGCGCCGGGAAGCCCGCCTCTATGCAGAACTTTTTGAAGTGCTTCAAGGCACATTGGCAATTGTTGGCCGTCTTGTATTTGCCTTTCCGCGTGAAGTTGTCCGTGCGTTTCTGCATCAGCAGGACGAAAGATTCTGTTTTCCTTGATTCATGTTGTTGTTTAGTTCTTGTTTTCATTTTACTGTGTTTTTAGTATACCTATATTATAATAAGAAGTGTTCATATTAAGTTTATACCCTGTAGGACAGGATGCCAACGTTGTAGGGGCGGGGCTTGCCCCCGCCCTGATTCAGGGCGACCGCAAGGGCCGCCCCTACATGTTCCGCGTTCGAATCGAGATATAGTTCATTTAATTTTGCACACTTATTTAGGAGTGCAAAATAAGTGGTAAAATTCCGGTTTTCTCTGTATTTCGCATTTTTGCATTATCTTTGCGGGCGAGAAATAGGAATTTAGTTTAGGCGCGGATTACGCGGATGGACGCGGATTTATTATTTGTATAATCAATGGAGTCCAGCGTTTTACAGTGAAAAGATTATCCGTGAAATCCGCGTAATCCGCGCCAAAAAACACCGATAAACTATCATTTATGTTACAATCCGAACTCAAACTGCGGCGCGACAAGATACGCGCCCTGATGGCGGGACAAAAGATTGATGCCGCCCTTGTCACTTGCAATGTAAACCTGATTTATACGTATGGCCGCGTCGTCAGCGGTTATCTTTATTTGCCGCTCGACGGGCCGGCGCATGTCTTCATCAAGCGCCCCAACAATGTGTCGGGCGAGCATGTGCATCCCATCCGCAAGCCGGAGCAGTTGCCCGACCTGCTGAAGGAACACGGGCTGGCCATCCCCGCCCGGCTGATGCTGGAGGGGGACGAACTGCCTTTCAGTGAATATACCCGTCTGGCGGCCTGCTTCCCGGACACGGAGGTCCTGCCTTGCGGCACGTCGCTGATTCGCCGGGCGCGGAGCGTGAAGACCGAGATGGAACTGGGCCTGTTCCGCCGTTCTGCCGCCGCCCATGCCCGGGCTTACGCGCGGATTCCTTCCGTCTATGCCGAGGGGATGACCGACCGCGCCCTTTCCATCGAGATAGAGCGGCTGATGCGCCAGGAAGGCTGCCTGGGCATTTTCCGCGTCTTCGGCCGGAGCATGGAGATTTTCATGGGGAGCGTCTTGACGGGCGACAATGCCGCCGCGCCCAGCCCTTACGATTTTGCCTTGGGCGGCGAAGGGCTCGACCCGTCCTTGCCCGGCGGCGCCAACGGCACGTTGCTGAAGCCCGGACAGAGCGTCATGGTGGACTTGGGCGGCAATTTCTTCGGCTATATGTGCGACATGAGCCGGGTCTATTCCGTAGGCCGGTTGCCCCAGCAGGCGTATGACGCCCACCAGGTTTGCCTGGAGGTGCAGGAGACGGTGGCTTCGATGGCCAAGCCGGGCGTGACGGGCGAAGACCTGTACAACGCCGCCCTCGGAGTGGTGACCCGCGCCGGATGGGCGGACCACTTCATGGGCATCGGGCAGCAAGCCAAGTTCATCGGGCATGGCATCGGCTTGGAAATCAATGAAGCGCCCGTGCTTGCCCCGCGCATGAGGCAAGAACTGGAGCCGGGCATGGTCTTTGCCCTCGAACCGAAAATCGTGTTGCCGGAAGTCGGCCCCGTGGGCATTGAGAACTCGTGGGCGGTGACTGCCGACGGCTTGGAGAAGCTGACGACAGCCCCCGAGGAAATCATCGAACTCTGACCGTCCTCACAGCCTTTTCAAGGCCAGTTTGATGACTTGCTCCACCGGGGCGGAAGGCTCTTCCTTCAGGATGCCGATCACCACCTTTTGCGAGGGGCCTTGCGCGAAGCCCAGCATGGTGAGGGCGGCCACCGCCTCGTCCATCACTTCGTTGTTGGCGGGGAGGGTGGCGGTTCCTCCGGTGCTGGCCGCGGCCACGGCTCCGGTCTTGATTTTGTCCTTCAGGTCCACGATGATGCGTTGCGCCGTCTTCAGACCGATGCCTTTCACGCTCTTCAGGAGGTTGGCGTTCTCGTTGCTGATGACGTTGATGAGTTCGTTTGGCGAGAGGGCAGAGAGAATCATGCGTGCCGTGTTTCCCCCGATGCCCGACACCGAGATGAGCAACAGGAACAACTCCCGCTCCTGCCGGTCGGCAAAGCCGAAAAGCGTGTAGGCATCTTCGCGGATGGCTTCGTAGATATACAGTTTGCAGGCTTTCTTCCCCTGTATGGCGGAGTAGGTGTTGAGGGAGATGCTGGCGGCATATCCCACGCCGTTGCAGTCGATGACGGCGGTGGCTGGGGTCAGTTCGGCTATTTCGCCTTTAAGATATTCTATCATATTTTCTTGACAATTATAACTCGTTGATGATGAGGCGGTTGTTTGGCTGCTCTTCCGCCCGTGCTTACAGGTACCTCCGCCCGTGCTCGGAGGTACGCCTGTCCGTGCTCGGAGGTACGCCTGTCCGTGCTCGGAGGTACGCCTGTCCGCAGTGCCGGGACGATGCCCTTATTTTTTCGCGAAGTTACATATAAATTCTGAATTGGCATAAGGTTTTTCAATTCCTGTTTGGAATCCCTGCGGGCAACAAATCGCAAATTTTGCGGCTTATTGGCTGTGAAGAAAGGTATCTATTAAAAAAGAAAAAACGGCGTGAACTTCAGGACTGCATTTGGATAGTATTTGAATGGAAATGCTTACTTTTGCGCCCGAATTGAAGAAATATGCTAACTAAAGACGATAAAAGTATGAAAAAAGTAAGAGCAGCCATCGTTGGGTATGGCAATATCGGGCACTATGTGCTCCAGGCCTTGCAAGCGGCTCCCGATTTCGAGGTGGCCGGCGTGGTGCGCCGTGCCGGTGCGGAGAACCGCCCCGCCGAGTTGAATGATTATCCTGTGGTGAAAGATATTGAGGAACTGAAGGACGTGGACGTGGCCATCCTCTGCACGCCCACCCGCAAGGTGGAGGAATATGCCAAGAAGATTCTGGCCATGGGCATCCATACCGTGGACAGCTTCGACATCCACACCGACGTGCCTGCCCTGCGCCATACGCTGAATGAGGTGGCCAAGGCGCACAACACGGTGTCCATCATCTCCGCCGGTTGGGACCCGGGCAGCGACTCCGTGGTGCGCACCCTGCTGGAGGCCATCGCTCCGAAGGGCATCACCTACACCAACTTCGGTCCGGGCATGAGCATGGGCCATACCGTGGCTGTGAAGGCAGTGGACGGTGTGAAGGCCGCCCTCTCCATGACCATCCCCGTGGGCACGGGCATACACCGCCGCATGGTGTACATCGAGCTGGAGGACGGCTATGCGTTCGACCAAGTGGCTGCCGCCATCAAGGCTGACCCCTACTTCGTGCACGACGAGACGCACGTGATGCAGGTGCCCAGCGTGGACGCCCTGCTGGACATGGGCCATGGCGTCAACCTGACACGCAAGGGTGTGTCCGGCAAGACGCAGAACCAGCTCTTCGAGTTCAACATGCGCATCAACAATCCGGCCCTGACCGCCCAGGTCCTGGTGTGCGTGGCCCGCGCCGCCATGCGCCAGCAGCCCGGATGCTACACGATGATCGAGGTGCCCGTCATCGACCTCCTGCCGGGCGACCGCGACGAGTGGATCGGGCGCTTGGTCTGATGGAATGAGGTATTAAAAATGAAGAATGAAGAATTTCGCGTGGCGTCGAGAGCCGTTCCCACGGAAATTCTTCATTCTTCATTTATCATTCTTCGTTTCCCTTAGTCGTCGATGTCAATCACGCGCATCTGCTTGTCGAAGGTGATCTCCCAACGGTTGGAGAGCTTGACTTCCCACTCGCGGCTGTCGCGCTCGATTTGCAGGATGACGGCATCGGGATAATTCGTCTTCACATACTCCGCAATCTGTGCGGGGACAATCTGCGCGGGCACTCCTGTCTGGCGGCAGCGCACTTCGGTCCATTCGCCGGCCTTGTCAAACTCCACCTTGTCGCCCGTGTTGAACATCACTTCGTAGCTCTTGTTGAACAGCTCTGTTTCCTGCGTGGCCAGTGCCACCTTGGCATCCTTGAAATACGTGTTGAGGAACGTCTGTGCCGGGGCGGGCAATTGGTTCACTTGTACGGGCTTGTCATTGTCTGCCATTACCATTGTGCTCATTGCGAACATAGCTACTACTGCCAAAACTAACTTCTTCATAATACTTGGGTTTTAAATGTGAATAATTAAATAGTTGTTTCCTTTTCGTACTGCAAAGGTAGGCGGCGAATTTGGAAAGAAACTGGAAGTTCCGGCTTTTCCGCGACTTTTTTAGGAAAAAGATTGTTTATCGGTGGTTTTTGGCGCGGATTACGCGGATTTCACGGATAATCTTTTCACGGTAAACGCAACTAATAAATCCGCGTCCATCCGCGTAATCCGCGCCTAAACTAAATACCCCTTTACGGCTTTATCTTCATCCAATTCCCCTTCTCCAGCCGGACCAGGAAAATCATCCCCCGGAAACACAGCTCGATGCACATGGCCAGCCAGACCCCGTTCAGACCCATTGACGGCGCCAGGGCAGCAGCCAAGGTCAGGCGGACGGCCCAGATGCTGAAGAAGTTCATCAGGCAAGGTACCAACGTGTTGCCCGCGCCGACAAATACGCCGTAGGCCACAATGGCGGCGGCAAACATCGGTTCGGCAAAAGCCTCGATGCGCAGGGCTTCCACCCCCAGGCGTTGCACCTCAAGGTCGGGCGTCATGGAGCTCATGATGAGCGGCGCGCCTGCATAGAGGATGATGCCCATCACGCCCATGACGGCCATGCCCATAAGGACAGTGATGCGGGCGAAGCGGCGCGTCAGGTCCTTGCGGCCCGCGCCCAGGCTTTGTCCTACCAGGGTGGTGGCGGCGTCGGCAATGCCATAGCCCGGCATGTAGCAGATGCTTTCGGCGGTGATGCCGAAGGAATTGGCGGCGATGGCAAACACCCCCAGCGGAGCCACGATGACCGTCGTCATGATTTGCGCCCCGCAGATGACCACGTGTTCCACGCCCATGGGGAGACTGATGTGGAGGGCTTTGCGCACGGTGGGCCAGGTGGGACGGAAGCTGCCGCGCTCTCCCGTCAGCCGCAGGTCGCCCGAACGGGTGACGAGGTACCATAGCATCAATCCTGCCACCACCAGTTCAGCCAACGCCGTGCCCAGTGCCGCGCCCGTCACGCCCAAGCCCGCGCCGGGCATGGAGAAGGACAGGCCGAACCATTCGACAGGGCGCGTGGGGAAGATGAGGAAGAAGTTGAACACCACGTCCAGCAGGCACATCAGCACATTCAGCATTCCCGGCACGCGCATGTTGCCGCTGCAGCGCAGCATGCTGCCCGCCAGGAAGTTGAGCTGCAGCAGGGGAAGGGAGAGGGCGAAGATGAGGAAGTAGGCCGAGGCGCCGGCGTTGATTTCGTCCGTGCCGCCCAGCCAGACGGGCAGACTGCCGCTGATGAGGGCGCCGATGCCCGCCAAGGCCAGGCTGAAGAGGGCTACGGACAGGATGGCCTGCCGCAAGACCGCCCGTGCCTCACAGAGCCGTGCCGCCCCCACGTGATGGGCCACCTGCACGGAGAACCCCGTGGCCGCCGCCGAGCAGGTACCCCAGAAGAGCCAGGTCGTGGTGGACACCAGCCCGATGCTCGCCGCTGCGCCCGCGCCGAGCCGTCCGACCATCGCCGCGTCAATGTATTGCATGGCGATGGCCGAAATCTGTGCCACGATGCTGGGGATGCTCAGTTCCACGGTCAGGCGCAACTGCTGGCGCAGGGTCATCGGCTGGCCGTTGCGGATGAGGAGCAGGAGGCTGTTTTCGTTCCCGGTCTTCATACGGCGGAGAGGCTGCGGCTCAGTTCTTCCCAATTCTCGCACAACGCCTGCATGGAGGGGAACAGCAGGTCTGCCCCGGCATTGAGCAGCACTTGCCCGTCCAGCGGCCCGGTGTTGACAGCAATGGTGAAGATGCCCGCCGCATGTCCGGCCTGCACGCCGATGGGGGCGTTCTCCACTACCACAGCCTCGTTGGCCCGGACGCCCGCCTTTTGCAGGCCCATCAGGTAAGGCTCCGGATCTGGTTTGCCGTGCTTCACGTCGAAGGCCGTCACCATCCGTTCGGGCGCGAAGACGCCGGGGTAGTGGTGGGCCAGGTGGTCCAGCAGCGTGCGTTGCCCCGAGCCGGTCACCAAGACGGGGACGAGGTCCTGCGCTTGTATCTTCCGCAGCAGTTCCGGTGCGCCGGGCATCCGTCCGGGTTCGGGGCGGCTGGCGAAGGCCGCGCTCTTTTCGGCATAAATCTGTTCGATGAGCTCGGGCGGCGCATCGTGGCCGTATTGCCGGTTGTAGGCGATGTTGATGGTGGCGGCTCCCGTGCGCCCTTCGTGCAGGAAGGCTTCCTCGCGGGTGAAGCGCAGGCCGTGGCGGTTCATCACCTCGGCCCAGGCGTCGGCATGGTAGGGCATGGAGTCAAAGAGCACGCCGTCCATGTCGAAGAGGACGGCGCGCAGGCGGAGTGCCTCTTGGCCGGTCCGTTTCAGGTAGTTGTTGATGGCTTCTTGATACATAGTGTGGAATAAAGGGACAAAAAGAAAGAGAGTGCTCCGCTCGTGACACACTCTCTTCCTATGTAAAATTCAATTCAACTTCGCATTACAGTCTGGCCTGTATGGCTTTTGATTCAGCTTCGTAGCCCGGCTTGTTCAGCAAGGCGAACATGTTCTTCTTGTAAGCCTCCACGCCCGGCTGGTTGAAGGGGTTCACGCCGAGGATGTAGCCGCTGATGCCGCAAGCCTTCTCGAAGAAGTAGAGCAGGCCGCCGATGCTTTCCTCGTTCAGGGCGGGGATGGTGAGGCGCAGGTTGGGCACGCCGCCGTCCACGTGGGCCAGCTGGGTGCCCAGTTCGGCCATCTTGTTCACCTCGTCCACGTGCTTGCCGGCCAGGAAGTTCAGGCCGTCCAGGTTCTCCTCGTCGCTGGGCACTTGCAGGCTGTGGTTGGCCTTCTCCACGGAGATGACCGTCTCGTAGATGCTGCGCTCGCCTTCCTGGATCCATTGGCCCATGCTGTGCAGGTCGGTGGTGAAGTCCACGGAAGCGGGGAAGATGCCCTTGTTCTCCTTGCCTTCGGACTCGCCGTACAGTTGCTTCCACCACTCGCTGACGTAGTGCAGCTTCGGGTTGAAGTTGACAAGGATTTCAATCTTCTTGCCGCTCTTGTACAGCTCGTTGCGCGTGGCGGCGTAGAGGGCGGCGGGGTTCTCGGCAAAAGGAACGTCCTTGCCGCAAGCCTTCTCCATGGCGACGGCGCCTGCCACCAGCTTCTCGATGTCAAATCCTGCCACGGCGATGGGCAACAAGCCTACCGGCGTCAGCACGGAGAAGCGTCCGCCCACGTTGTCGGGGATGATGAACGACTTGTAGCTTTCCTTGTCGGCCGTGACGCGGGCTGCGCCCTTCTTGGCGTCGGTGATGGCTACGATGACTTTCTTGGCCATTTCCTTGCCGCGCTGGTCTTCGCACTGCTTCTTCAGGAGGCGGAAGGCCAGGGCGGTCTCGGTGGTCGTGCCGGACTTGGAGATGTTGATGACGCCGAAGTTCTTGCCCTTCAGGTATTCGGTCAGTTCATAGAGGTAGTCCTCGCCGATGTTGTGTCCGGCATAGAGGATGACGGGGCTTTCCTTCTTCTCTTGTAGCCAGGCGAAGCTGTTGGACAGGGCCTCGATGACGGCGCGTGCGCCCAGGTAGCTGCCGCCGATGCCGGCCACGACCACGGTGTCGCAGTTCTCGCGCAGGGTTTGTGCCGTGGCTTTCAGGTCGGCCAGGTGCTCCTGCGTGATGGAGGAGGGGAGGTGCAGCCAGCCCAGGAAGTCGTTGCCCAGGCCCGTGCCGTTTTCCAGCATCTCTTGTGCGTCCTGTACCTGCTTTTCATAAGCGTACACATTCTCCTTGGAAATGAATCCGAGGGTCTTTTCGATGTTCAAAGTAATCATAGCTCTCAAAGTTTATATATAAAAGTAAATGTCTTAATCGTCTCACCGGAACGAGTCCGTCAGCAGTTTTATCTCGATGCTGGGCGAGATGCGTTCATAGAGGATGTTGTAGACGGCATCCAGGATGGGCATGTTCACGTGGTAGTGCTTGTTGATTTCCTTGATGCACTTCGTGCCGTAGTAGCCCTCGGCAATCATCTCCATCTCTATCTGCGCGCTCTTCACCGAATAGCCCTTGCCTATCATGGTGCCGAACGTGCGGTTGCGGCTGAAGTTGGAGTAGCCCGTCACCAGCAGGTCGCCCAGGTAGGCCGAGTCGTAGACGTTGCGGTCCAGCGGGTGGACGGTGGTGAGGAAGCGGCTCATTTCCTGCACGGCGTTGGACATCAGCACGGCCTGGAAATTGTCGCCATACTTCAGCCCGTTGCAGATGCCTGCAGCGATGGCGTAGACGTTCTTCAGTACCGAGCCGTATTCGATGCCCGCCACGTCGTTGCTCACCGACGTCTTGATATACGAACTGGCGAAGCGGTCGGCCACGGCTTGCGCCTTGTTGGTGTCCGGGCAGGCGATGGTGAGGTAGGAGAGGCGCTCCAACGCCACTTCCTCCGCGTGGCAGGGACCGGCGATGACGGCGATGCTCTCGGGCGGCACCTTGTATTCCTCCGTGAAGTATTCCGACACGATGAGGTTCTCGTCCGGGACGATACCCTTGATGGCCGAAATGATGAACTTGTCCTTTATCTTGGTCTTCAGCTTCTTCAGGTGCGACTTCAGGTAGGGGGACGGGGTGACGAATATCAGCGTGTCCGATTCCTTCACGATGTCGTTGATGTTGGAGCTGAAGTGGATGCGCTTGACGTCGAACTTCACGCTGGTCAGGTACGCGGGGTTGTGCCCCAGGCGCTTGAAGTCGGCGATGCGGTCGTCGCGGCGCATGTACCAGTTGATGCTCTCGGTCTTCGAGAGGACAATCTTGGCGATGGCTGTTGCCCAACTGCCTCCGCCCATCACGGCTATCTTTCCGGGGAGTTTCATTGTGCTATCTTTTCAATCCAGGCTTGCACGTCGGCCACGGTCGGGTTGGCCAACTCCAGTTTGTATTTCTTGTTGATGCCGCAGATGTCCATGTGGAGCTTTTGCGGGTTGACGTCCTTCATGTCGCTCACCAGGTTATACCCGGCTTTCTGGATGACGGGCACCCAGTCGGCGGGGATGCCCAGCTCGGTGTACTTGGCGGGGGCGTCCTTCGGGGCCACTTTCTCCGGGCGCATCTGCGGGAAGAAGAGCACCTCCTGGATGAAGGGCTTGCCCGTCATGAGCATGGTCAGGCGGTCGATGCCGATGCCGATGCCCGACGTGGGCGGCATGCCGTATTGCAGGGCCTTGAGGAAGTCCTGGTCGATGAACATGGCCTCGTCGTCGCCCTTCTCGCTCAGGCGGAGCTGTTCCTTGAAGCGTTCCTCCTGGTCCAGCGGGTCGTTCAGCTCGCTGTAGGCGTTGGCCAGCTCCTTGCCGTTCACCATCAGTTCGAAGCGTTCGGTCAGGCCGGGTTTCGAGCGGTGCATCTTGGTCAGGGGCGACATCTCCACGGGATAGTCCGTGATGAAGGTGGGCTGGATGAACGTGCCTTCGCAGAACTCGCCGAAGATTTCGTCTATCAGCTTGCCCTTGCCCATGGTGTCGTCAATCTCCATCTTCAGTTCCTTGCAGATTTGGCGGATTTCGTCTTCCGTCTTGCCCTCCAGGTCGTAGCCCGTCTTTTCTTTGATGGCCTCCAGGATGGGCAGCCGGCGGTAGGGAGCCTTGAAGCTGATGGTTTTGCCGTCAATCTCGGTTTCCGTGCTGCCGTTCACGGCGATACAGATGCGCTCCAGCAGGCGTTCGGTGAAGCCCATCATCCAGTTGTAGTCCTTATATTGCACGTACAGCTCCATGCAGGTGAACTCCGGGTTGTGGTTCTTGTCCATGCCCTCGTTGCGGAAGTTCTTGCCTATCTCGTACACGCCCTCGAAGCCGCCGACGATGAGCCGCTTCAGGTACAGCTCGGTGGCGATGCGCAGGTAGAGGTCGATGTCCAGCGAGTTGTGGTGTGTGATGAAGGGGCGCGCGCTGGCTCCTCCGGGGATGGATTGCAGGATGGGCGTCTCCACCTCGGTGTATCCTGCCTCGTCCAGCACGGCGCGCATGGTGCTGATAATCTTGGCGCGCTTCAGGAAGGTGTCCTTCACGCCCTCATTGACAATGAGGTCCACGTAGCGTTGGCGGTAGCGCAGTTCGGGATCTTCGAAGGAGTCGTAGGCCACGCCGTCCTTGTACTTCACGATGGGCAGCGGGCGCAGGCTCTTGGACAGGACGGTCAGCTTCTTGGCGTGCACGCTGATTTCGCCCGTCTGCGTGCGGAAGACGAAGCCCTCCACGCCGATGAAGTCGCCCAGGTCCAGCAGGCGTTTGAAGACGACGTTATACATATCTTTATTTTCGTCCGGGCAGATGTCGTCGCGGGTGATGTACACCTGGACACGCCCTTTGGAGTCTTGCAGTTCGACGAAGGAAGCCTTGCCCATGACGCGCCGGCTCATGATGCGTCCGGCTATGGACACCTGGCGCGGTTCGGCATCGTCGCGGAAGTCCGCTTTGATGTCGGTGGAGAAAGCGTTGGTTGCATACTCTGCCGCAGGATAGGGGTCTATGCCCATCGCGCGCAGCTCGCTGAGGCTGCCCCGGCGGATGATTTCCTGTTCACTCAGTTCTAATACGTTCAAGTTCATTTCGCAATAATTCATGAATTTGGGTACAAAAGTACGAAAGTTTTTTTATATGGGCGTGTTTTGGGGCGGGGAATTAGGGGCGGAGGCAAAAAGCAGGGCGAAAGAAAACTGAGGAAAGGGCGGAAAATGTGCAATTTGTGTGTTGTACTGCACAAAAAAGAGTGTTTTTTATGCAATAGAACCCCTTTGTTGAATAAAAACGCTATCTTTGCCCGTGAAAGTAAATTTGGAAACAATGAAAACAATCCTCCTTAATCAACGGAAGGAACGTGATGAACTGATGTCGCGTCCTTATCTGAAGCGAAGCATCGGTCAAGATGTGGATCTGTTGCTTGGCAGCCGCCTCATCAAGTTGATTACCGGTCCCAGGCGAGTAGGCAAATCCACCCAAGCCCTGTTGATGCTGCGCGACAAGAATTTTGCCTATCTCAACTTTGACAACCTGGCCTTGTTGGACGTGTGGGATGCCGACCTGGTCATGCGAATGCTGGACGATGTTTATCCCGGCTATGAATACATCCTGCTTGATGAAGTGCAGAACCTGGCTGCGTGGGACCTTTGGGTCAGCGAGCTCTACAGGATGGGCAAGAACCTTGTCATCACCGGCAGTAATGCCAAGATGCTCAGTAGCGAGATGGCGACCGTATTGACCGGCAAATATCTTCAGGTTGAAATGCTGCCGTTTAGTTTGGAGGAATTTTTTGACTGGAACGGGTTGGATTTGCGCCATCTGAAGGAGGAGCAGGCGGATGCGTCGGTGCTTATGGATGATTACCTGAGGAATGGTGGTTACCCCGAGGTGGTGGCTTCACGCCTGTTGACGCGCAGTTATCTGGACACGCTGTTCGATTCCATTGTCTGGAAAGATGTGGCTAAGCGTTATAATGTGCGCCACACGACAAGCCTGAACGATCTGGCCATGTATCTTGTTTCCAACATCTGTAGTCCGGTCAGTGCCAATGAACTGGCTGGGGAATTGGGATTCTCCAGTGTCAATACTGTCAAGAAATTCATGGATTACCTGCATGAACCCTATCTGTTCTATTATTTGTCTCGCTATGACAACAAGCTCAGGTTGATGAAAAAGTCCCCGCGGAAGGTTTATATCGTTGACAATGGCTTTGTGGCGGCAAAGGCTTTCGTCCTGAGTGACAATCTGGGGCATTTGCTGGAAAACCAAGTGTTCGTGGAACTGCTCCGTAGGGGATATGACACGGACAAGACCCTGTTTTATTATCGCTCGCGCAATAACAAGGAGGTTGACTTTGTCCTTCGGAAAGGGGTGCGCATCGAACGCCTCGTGCAGGTGTGTTATGACATGGGCAATCTGAAAACCGAAAAGCGTGAAGTGGACAGCCTTATAGAATGTGCCGGTGAATTGAAATGCCGCGACCTTGTCATCGTAACCCATGGAGAGGAGCGTGTTGTGGAGAAAGAGGGCTATCGGATACAGATAGTGCCTTTTTCCGGATTCTGACGACGCTTTCCTGAATATTTCCATTTGCTGAAGCATCATCGTACATAACGACTTCTTGCCTGTCCTCTCGGAGAGGGCTTCCCGGAGAGAAGGGCAGGATTGTCTGCATTGTGCGGATATTCCGTATATATTTTGCCACCTCCGGGATTATTGCTATTTTTGCCACATCTTACGCGAAAATTTGATTCAATCAATGGAAAAGAAAGCAGAAACAAAAGATAAGGCCGCGCCGATGTCCTTCTGGGTCAAGGCGACGGCGTTGTTCCGGAGCGAAACCGTCCGCTTCATCCTCGGCCTGCTGGTCGTCATCTTCTCGGTCTACCTGCTGCTGGCGTTCACGTCGTTCTTCTTCACGGGAGCGGCGGACCAGAGCATCATCGACAATGCCACGGAGGCCGAGCTGGCCGCGGTGGACAACGGCGTGAAGAACTATGCCGGCTCGCGCGGCGCCCAGCTCTCCAGCTTCCTCATCAACGACTGCTTCGGCGTGGCGTCGTTCTTCATCATCGTTTTCCTGGCTGCGGTCGGGTTCCGGCTGATGAAGGTGGGCCGCGTGCGCTTGTGGCGATGGTTCATCATCTGCTTTGTGCTCTTGGTGTGGTTCTCCGTGTTCCTCGGCTTTGCCTTCCGGCATGTATATCAGGATTCGTTCGTCTACCTGGGCGGCCTGCATGGCTACAATGTGGGACTTTGGCTGGAGTCGCAGGTAGGCACGCCCGGCGTGTGGCTCATCCTGCTGGCCGTGGCGGTGTGTTTCCTGGCCTGGGTCAGCGCGCGCACGGTGGTGTGGATGCGCCGCCTGCTCTCGCTCGGTTACCTGAAGAAGCAAGGCAAGCCTGCAGGGGATGGCGGGGAGAAACCGTCCTCGCCTGGCGAGACCCCGGAGGAGTTTGACACCTCGTGGGGCTTCAAGCGGAAGAAGAAGGACGAATCCCGGCAAGAACCTGTCTCCGAGCCGGAGCCTGACCCCGTGTCCGAAGGTCCCATAGACCTGCCCGTGGAACCCCGCTCCCCCCGCAAGGCCAAGGAGGACGAGGTAGCCATGGACATCGAGGTGCCCCAACCTGAAGAACCCGTAGCTCCGGTTGTCCGGCCTGCCACGGCGTCTCCCGAACCCGCTTTCGACGTGGAGGTGAACCAAGACGAATATGCCACGCACCTGCAGGAACCTTACAATCCCCGCCTGGACTTGGAGAACTACCATTTCCCCACGCTGGACCTGCTGAAGGAGTTCGATGAGTCCGAGCCGGTGGTGAACATGGACGAGCAGAACGCCAACAAGGACGAGATTGTTACCACCCTCCGCAGCTTCGGCATCGAGATAAACAGCATCAAGGCGACCGTGGGCCCCACGGTGACGCTCTACGAAATCACCCTGGAGCGCGGCGTGCGCATCTCGCGTATCAAGGGGTTGGAGAACGACATCGCCCTGGCTCTCTCCGCTTTGGGCATCCGCATCATCGCGCCCATCCCCGGCAAGGGGACCATCGGCATCGAGGTGCCCAACAAGAAGCCGCGCATCGTGTCCGGGCGGAGCATCATCGGCAGCAAGAAGTTCCAGGAATCCACCTACGACCTGCCCATCGCCTTGGGCAAGACCATCACGAACGAAGTCTTCATGGTGGACTTGGCGAAGATGCCCCATGTCCTCGTGGCGGGTGCCACCGGCCAGGGTAAGTCCGTCGGCCTGAACGCCATCATCACTTCCTTATTATATAAGAAGCATCCGGCGGAACTGAAGTTCGTGTTGGTGGACCCCAAGAAGGTGGAGTTCAGCATTTATTCCGTCATTGAGCACCACTTCCTGGCCAAGCTGCCCAACGAGGCGGAGCCTATCATCACGGACGTCACCAAGGTGGTGCAGACCCTCAACTCCATTTGTGTGGAGATGGACACGCGCTACGACCTCCTGAAGATGGCCCACGTGCGCAACGTCAAGGAGTACAACGAGAAGTTCATCAACCGCCAGCTCAATCCCGAGAAGGGACACAAGTACATGCCCTACATCGTGGTGGTCATCGACGAGTTCGGCGACCTCATCATGACTGCCGGCAAGGACGTGGAGTTGCCCATCGCCCGCATCGCCCAGTTGGCCCGCGCCGTGGGCATCCACATGATTATCGCCACGCAACGCCCCACGACCAATATCATCACGGGCACCATCAAGGCCAACTTCCCGGCGCGCATCGCCTTCAAGGTGTCGCAGATGGTCGACTCGCGCACCATCCTCGACCGGCCGGGCGCCAACCAGCTTATCGGCCGGGGCGACATGCTCTTCCTGCAGGGCGCCGAACCGGTGCGCGTGCAGTGTGCCTTCATTGACACGCCCGAAGTAGTCAGCATCACCGAATACATCGCCCGCCAACAGGGCTATCCCACCGCTTTCTTCCTGCCCGAGGTGGAGGACGAGAGTGCCAGCAACCTGGACGATGTGGACATGGATCGCCTGGACCCCCTCTTCAAGGACGCCGCGCGGCTCATCGTCTCCAGCCAGCAGGGTTCCACTTCGCTCATCCAGCGCAAATTCTCCATTGGCTACAATCGTGCGGGGCGCATCATGGACCAGTTGGAGAAAGCCAATGTCGTGGGACCCGCCCAAGGCAGCAAGCCGCGCGAGGTGCTCTTCGTGGACATCGTGGCTTTGGAGGAATACCTGAACAATTTCTGACGGAGGACGTTAAAGCAGTATGAAGAAGTTATTCGTATTCATCGGATGGATGTGGGTGCTCTGCCAGGCGTTGCCGGCAAATGCCCAAGGTGAGGCGCGGGACATCGTGCGCCGCGCGGCCGACGCATTCCTTCGCAGTGGGGGCGTCAATGTTTCGTTCAGTCTTCGTTCTCCCGAAGGACAGTCGGCGGGCACCATTCGCCTGAAGGGGGAGAAGTTCGTGCTGGAGGCCGGGGGCATGACCACGTGGTTCGACGGGCATACCCAATGGACCTACCTGCCCGACTCCGACGAAGTGAACGTCTCCGAACCCACGGACGAGGAGTTGCAGACGCTCAATCCCTACGCCTGGCTCTCGCTCTACGACCGGGGCTACGACTTGAAGCTGTTGCCTTCCGAGGTATCCGGCCAATATAAGGTGGAAATGGTTGCCCGTTCGCCCGAGGCGCAGGTGTCGCGCTTGGTGCTCTGGCTGGACAAGTCCGGCTTACAGCCCGTGAAGTTCAGCCTCACCCTGGCGGGCAGCGTGGAGCCTACCGTTATCACCGTCTTGGACTACCGCACGGGGCAGACGTATGCCAACGCGATGTTTGCCTTCAATCCGCGGGAGTATCCGACGGCGGAGGTGATTGATTTGAGATGAATAGGAATTTAGCGGGCTTTGCCCGCAATGTTAAACGTGTAGGGGCGACCCTTGCGGTCGCCCCTATTCAGGGCGGGGGCAAGCCCCGCCCCTACGCCGATAAATTATCATTTATATAACCGAATAGAACAATGGAAACAGAACAAGTGAAATGCCTGATTATCGGCTCCGGTCCCGCCGGATACACGGCCGCCATCTACGCCGGGCGCGCCAACCTCTCGCCGGTGCTCTATGCCGGCCTGCAACCCGGCGGGCAGTTGACCACCACCACCGAAGTGGAGAACTTCCCCGGCTACCCCTCCGGCATCGGAGGTCCCGAACTGATGGAAGACCTGCGCAAGCAAGCCGAACGTTTCGGCACCGACATCCGCTACGGCGTGGCCATGTCCGCCGACCTCAGTGCCTCGCCCTACAAAGTCACGATGGACGACGGCAAGGTCATCGAAGCAAAAACAGTCATCATCGCCACGGGCGCCACGGCCAAGTACCTGGGTCTGGACGATGAGAAGAAATACGCCGGCATGGGCGTCAGTGCCTGTGCCACGTGCGACGGCTTCTTCTACCGCAACCGCGTGGTGGCTGTGGTAGGTGGGGGAGATACGGCCTGCGAGGAAGCCTCCTACCTCTCCGGACTGGCCTCGAAGGTGTATATGATTGTGCGAAAGCCTTTCCTGCGCGCCTCCAAGGTGATGCAGCAGCGCGTTTTCGGCAATCCCAAGATTGAAGTCCTCTTCGAACACAATGCCGTGGGACTCTATGGCGAGAACGGCGTGGAGGGCGTGCACCTCGTGAAGCGCATGGGCGAGGCCGACGAGCAGCGTTATGACCTGCCCATCGACGGCTTCTTCCTCGGCATCGGCCACCGGCCCAACTCGGACATCTTCAAGCCGTGGCTGGACACGGATGAAATCGGCTACATCCTCACTGAGCCGGGCACGCCGTGCACCAAGGTGCCGGGAGTCTTTGCCGCAGGCGACGTGGCCGACCCGCACTACCGCCAGGCCATCACGGCCGCCGCGTCGGGTTGCATGGCGGCGATAGAGGCGGAACGATATTTATTAAGTTAATTCCATTTTATATTGTTACCTTTATGAAAATCAATCTTATCCCCCGTTCGCTCCTCCTGGCTGCGTTGTGCCTGGCCGGGACGATGCAGCAGGTTCGTGCGACCGAGCCTGAGGAAAAGCCTTATTGGCAGGACATCCAGACCGTGTCCGTCAACCGCGAGGAACCTCGCACGGATTTTATGACCTTCAGTGATCGGGCTTCTGCTTTGAACAGCCGTTTCGAGGAAAGCCCTTACTACCATTCGCTGAACGGCACGTGGAAATTCTACTTCGTGGAAGGCTACAAGCAGTTGCCGGCCAACATTACCGACCCGTCCGTGGACGCATCGGAATGGGCCGACATCCAGGTGCCCGGCAACTGGGAGGTGCAGGGCTTTGGCACGGCCATCTACACCAACCACGGCTATGAGTTCAAGCCCCGCAATCCCCAGCCGCCCACCTTGCCCGAAGCTACTCCCGTGGGCGTTTATCGCCGGGACATCGACATTCCTGCCGAGTGGATGGAACGTGACATCTACCTGCAGATTGCCGGCGCCAAGTCCGGCGTCTATGTCTACATCAACGGTCAGGAGGTGGGCTACAACGAGGATTCCAAGAATCCCGCCGAGTTCCTCATCAACCCCTACGTGAAGGCCGGCAAGAACGTGCTGACCTTGAAAATCTTCCGCTGGAGCACCGGTTCCTACCTGGAATGCCAGGACATGTGGCGCATGAGCGGCATCGAACGTGATGTGTTCCTCTATTCGCAGCCCAAGGCTGCCGTGCGCGACTTCCACTTGAAGTCCACGCTGGACGATACCTACCGCAATGGTATCTTTGCCTTGGAAGCTGACTTGCGAAACCGCGGGAATGCTTCTGCCGACTTGACTTTCAGCTACGAGCTGCTGGACAAGCAGGGCAAGGCTGTGGCATCGGGCGAAGAATCCGTCAGCGTGCCTGCCGGTGAGTGCCGCAAGGTGCGCTTTGACAAGCAGATTGACGACGTGCTGACTTGGTCTTCCGAAGCTCCCAACCTCTACAAGCTGTTGATGACCGTGAAGAAGGACGGCAAGGTGACGGAGGTGATCCCCTACAACGTAGGTTTCCGCCGTATCGAAATCAAGCCTGTGGAGCAGGTGGCCGAAAACGGAAAGCCCTACGTGCTGATGTTTGTCAACGGCCAGCCCATCAAGCTGAAGGGCACGAACATTCACGAGCACAATCCTGCCACGGGACACTATGTCACCGAGGAAATCATGCGCAAGGACTTCACGCTGATGAAACAGCATAACATCAATGCCGTCCGTCTGTCCCACTATCCGCAGTGCCGCCGTTTCTACGAGCTGTGCGACGAGTTCGGCCTGTATGTCTACGACGAGGCCAACATCGAGAGCCACGGCATGTACTACGACCTGCGCAAGGGCGGCACGCTGGGCAACAATCCCGAGTGGCTGAAGCCTCACATGTACCGCACCATCAACATGTTCGAGCGCAACAAGAACCGTACTAGCGTCATCATCTGGTCGCTGGGCAACGAGGCCGGCAACGGCTACAACTTCTACCAGACCTACCTGTGGCTGAAGGAGGCCGACAAGGGCTGGATGGAGCGTCCCGTCAACTATGAGCGTGCCCAGTGGGAGTGGAACAGTGACATGTACGTGCCCCAGTATCCTGGTGCCGAGTGGCTGGAAGCCATCGGCAAGCGTGGCAGCGACCGTCCCGTAGTGCCTTCGGAGTACACGCACGCCATGGGCAACTCCAACGGTAACCTGTGGGACCAGTGGAAGGCCATTTACAATTATCCCAACCTGCAAGGTGGCTTCATCTGGGAATGGGTGGAGCATGGCATTGACGCCGTGGACGAGAACGGACGCCACTATTTCGCATACGGTGGCGATTTTGGCGTGAATGCGCCCAGCGACGGCAACTTCGTGTGCGACGGTGTGGTCAGTGCCGACCGCACCCCGCATCCCGGCATGTCCGAAGTGAAATATGCCTATCAGAACATGGGCGTGGAACCCGTTGACCTCGCCGCAGGCAAGTTCCTGGTGAAGAACCGCTTCTACTTTACCAACCTGAAGAAGTACATGCTGATCTACGAGTTGAAGGCCAATGGCAAGATTGTGCGCAGCGGCAAGGTTTCTTTGGACATCGCCCCCCAGGGCAGCAAGGAGTTCACCGTGCCTGTCGACGGATTGAAGCCCAAGACCGATACCGAATATTTTGTCAACTTCCGTCTCTTCACCGTGGAGCCCGAACCTTGCGTGCCTGCCGGTCATGAGATTGCCCACGAACAGTTCCGCCTGCCCATCGACCCGCTGCCTGTCAAGATTGCCACGAACGGCAGCGCCTTGACCGTGAAGGCCGAGGGGGATGTGCTGACGGCCTCCTCGTCGCGCGTGCAGTTCGTGTTCAACAAGAAGATGGGCATTGTGACTTCCTACCGCGTGAAGGGCAAGGAATACTTCCAAGACGGCTTTGGACTGCAGCCCAACTTCTGGCGCGGACCCACGGACAACGACTATGGCAATGGCGCGCCGAAGCGTGAACAGGTGTGGAAACAGTCCAGCAAGGACTTCAACGTGGTGGAGGCTTCCATTGAGATGGACGGCAAAGATGCCGTGCTCAAGGCTGACTACCTGCTGAAGGCGGGCAACCTCTACCGTATGACCTACCGCATCCATCCTTCGGGCGTGGTGAAGGTGAACGCCGTCTTCACGTCCACCGACATGGATCCTGCCAAGACCGAAGTGTCCGAAGCCACCCGCATGGCTACCTTTACGCCCGGCAATGATGCCGCCCGCGAGGCTGCCAGCAAACTGGTAGTGCCCCGCATTGGCGTGCGCTTCCGCCTGCCGGCTGCCATGAACCAGGTGACCTACTTCGGCCGTGGTCCCGAGGAGAACTACGTGGACCGCAATGCCGGCACCATGGTGGATGTGTACAAGTCTACCGCCGAAGACCTCTACTTCGCCTACTCCCGTCCGCAGGAGAACGGACATCACACCGATACCCGCTGGCTGACGCTGGAGCAGAGAAGTGGCCGTGGACTGACTGTCCGTGCAGACAGCCTGATTGGCTTCAATGCCCTGCGCAATTCTGTGGAAGACTTTGACTCCGAAGAAGCCAAGGACAAACCCTACCAGTGGAGCAACTTCACGCCCGAAGAGGTGGCCAACCACAACGAGGCTGCCGCCAAGGACGTATTGCGCCGCATGACCCACGTGAACGACATCTCGCCCCGCAACTTCGTGGAAGTCTGCATCGACATGAAGCAGGAAGGCGTGGCCGGCTACAACAGTTGGGGCGCCCGTCCCGAGCCGGGATACAATCTCCCCGCCAACCGCGAGTATCGTTGGGGCTTCACGCTGATACCGGAGTGAGCTGACAGCCTGAAACTTTATTGAGAGGCTGTGTCGAAACAAAAAGGATAATCTAAGAAAATAACGGACGTTTTTTCCCCTTTTTGTTTCGGCACAGCCTCTTTTTTTGTGCCCAAGCCTTTGGAAAAGCGGGTTTAGGTATTTTTATTTTACAGTATGCGGAACGGGACGTGACTTTTCCCATCGTTTTCTCTCCACTATCTCTCCACTATCTCTCCACTATCCCTCCACTATTACTCCTATGATACTCCTATTATACTCCTATAATAGTCCTATTCAGAAAGGGAGAAATAGGGGCGCAATAAGGGTAATGATTAAGGCCGGGAAAAGACGGATTTAAGCTATGAGTGGATGGTCTGAGTTTAACTTTTCCTACAATGTTGGCATCCTGTCCTGTATCGTATAAACCAAACATGAACACTTACTTCTCTCAAAAAGTGTATAAATTAACTTCTTTTGGCTTGTTGTGTCGGCTTTAATTCTTATATTTGCAAAAAAAAAAAAACGTTGTTAAATGTCTTAAGGGGCATTTGATGACACATTGTCAAATTAAATGCAAGTATAATACCATGGACATCCATTTGTTTCCTTTTACATGGTGGTGCATTGTTTATGCCCGCCAACCGTGTTGAAAACCCTTTCCTGCAAGAGTTTTTTAGAAGCATCAATCAATTTAATCATTAAAAACAAATTAACAAAGTATGAGAAACGCGGAAAAAATGAAAATCTGGTTTCTTGTCATGTTTCTATCATTCATGCCCTTTGCACATGCTTTTCCTCAACAAGGCATTACCATAAAAGGCAGGGTGGTGGACAATGTGTACAATGAAGGAGTCATTGGGGCCAATGTCGTCATCAAAGGAACGACGACAGGCGTGATTACGGACATTGACGGTAATTATATCATCACCGTTCCCAATGAATCGACTGTGTTGGTCTTTTCCTATATAGGATATGCCACGCAGGAAATCAAAGTTGGCGGACAGCGTACAATCAATGTGACGATGTCGGAAAACTCACAGTTGTTGGGCGAGGTGGAAGTCGTGGCCATCGCATACGGTAATCAGGACAAAAAACTGATGACCAGTGCCGTATCTTCCATCAACACCGAAGAATTGCTGAAAACGCCGGTGACCAGCGTCAGCAATATGCTGGCCGGTTCCGTGCCGGGCGTTTCGTCTGTGCAGACCACCGGTCAGCCCGGTAGGGACGCAGCGACCATCTATGTGCGCGGTGCGGGTACGTTGAACGACTCGCAGGCCACGCCTTTGATTCTGGTCGATGGCGTGGAGCGTGATTTCTCGCAGATAGACCCGAACGAAATCGAGAGTATCTCTGTCTTGAAGGACGCGTCTTCCACGGCGGTGTTCGGTGTGCGAGGCGCCAACGGCGTTGTGCTGGTGACTACCCGCCGAGGCAAGTCCGGCAAGCCGCAAATCAATGTCAGCGCATCCATGGACTTGCAGCAACCCATTTCGTTGGTGGAGCAGGTGGGTAGTTATGAATACGCCCGCTTTTGGAACATTAAGCAGAACATGACGCTGAGCAATCCCAAGGGCTTGTTTACGCCGGAACAGATAGAGGCTTACCGCACGGGTTCCGACCCCATCATGTACCCCAGCATTGACTGGCAGGACTACATCTTCCGCAATGTCTTCCTGATGAGCCGTAACAACGTCAATATCTCCGGCGGTAGTGACAATGTGAAGTATTTCGTGTCCGTGGGTTACCTTTACCAAAACGGTATGTTGAAAGACCTCCCAGGACAGAACTACGACAACAACTATCGCTACAACCGTTATAACTATCGTGCGAATATCGACGCCAACCTGACCAAGACCACCACCATGAAGCTGAACATCGGTGGCTACATCGGCCAGATCCAGGAGCCGCGCAGCACCGTGTCCGACCAAAGCGGACAAGACCAGAACCCGTGGGTCATTGCCCAAATCTGGTCGCATCCGTTTGCCGGCCCGGGCTTCATCAACGGGGTGCGTACGAAGGTGCCCGATGACCTGGTGCCGCTGGGCGAAATCCTGCGTGACGGTATGTTCGTGTTCTACGGCCAAGGTTACAACCAGAACTACGAGACCACGCTGAACATGGACTTGGATATCACCCAGAAACTGGATTTCATCACGCCCGGACTGAGCGTTTCCGTCAAGGGTGCCTATGACAACGAGTTCAAGCTGAACAAAGTATTCCAGGGCCATGACATCATCGAATACCAGACGGTGTACTACAAGTCCTATTTCGACACGAACGGGCAGATGGCCCAGACCGACCCGGACTACGACAAGACCTACGTCTACACGCCTAACGGACAAAACGGTTCGTTGACCTATAGCGAGTCCCAAGGCCGTGCACAAAGCTGGTACATCGAGGGCCGCTTGAACTACGACCGCACGTTTGGCGACCACAAGGTTTCCGGATTGTTCCTGTACAACCAGTCGCGCGATTATTATCCCGACACCTATACGTACATTCCCCGCAGCTACGTAGGCTTGGTAGGACGTGCCACCTATTCGTATAAGAACAAGTACCTGTTCGATGCGAACGTCGGCTACAATGGTTCGGAGAACTTTGCTCCCGGCAAGAACCGTTTCGGTGTCTTCCCCGCCTTCTCCGCAGGCTGGGTCATCAGCGAGGAGAAATTCATGGACAAGCTGGACTTCATCGACTACTTGAAGCTCAGAGTGTCTTGGGGCCGTGTAGGTAACGACAAGGGCGTAAATTCGCGCTTCATGTACATGCCCGGTGTATGGTACGGCGGAAGCGGTTATTATTTCGGTATTAACAATGCCAATTCGCAAGCTTCTTATTATTACAGTGCCACGGGTAACCCGGCAGTGACGTGGGAAACCGCAGACAAGCAGAACTACGGTATCGACGTCCACCTGTTCCAGAACCGTTTCTCGGCTTCGTTCGACTACTTCATTGAGAAACGTAAGAATATCCTGATTACCCCGCAGTCCACGCCTGCCATCATAGCGACTTCGTTGCCCAACCTGAACATCGGTAAGGTGGACAACCACGGTTATGAATTGATGCTGAGCTGGAACGACCGCATCGGCTCTGACTTCAACTACAACATCAGTGCCAATATGTCGTTTGCCCGCAACAAGATTATCTACATGGACGAGGTGCCTAACCTGTACCCCTATATGAACGAGACCGGCGGTTCCACCGGACGTTACACGGGCCTGTACAAATTCATCCGCCTCTACCAGTACAGCGACTTCATCGAGGGACCGGACGGCAGCCTGACCCTGAATCCGGAATTGCCGCAGCCCTATCAGACGGTTTCTCCGGGTGATGCCATGTATGCCGACCTGAACGGCGACGGCATCGTGGACGGCAACGACAAGTGCGTGGCCGGTTACGCCAACCGTCCGGAATATACCTTTGGTATCAACGCCGGATTTGAATGGAAAGGCTTCAGCTTCACCATGCAGTGGACGGGCGCCAAGAACGTGAACCGCATGTATGACATCGAATACCGCATCCCCTTCACCAACGCCGGTACCCGTGGCTTGCTGAAGTACTTCTACGACGGCTGCTGGACACCCGAAAACCAATTGGGGGCTGTCTATCCGCGTCCTTCGGAAGATTCGGAAAGCTGGAACTCGGATGACTCCACGCTGTGGCTGGCCGATGCGTCCTATTTGCGCTTGAAGAGCGTTAATGTGGGATATACCTTCAGAAACAACAAGTTCCTGAAGAAGTTGGGCATCAGTTCGCTGGGATTGACTTTCAGCGGATTCAACCTGCTGACCTTCTCGCCGATGAAATATCTGGATCCCGAAAGCGACCCGGACCGTTTGGGCGATTATCCTTTGGTCAAGACCTATAGTTTTGGTTTGAATCTTAACTTCTAATATAAAGGCTTTATGAACAAATATAAGAAAACAATCGGACTGATTGCAGGCTGCTGGCTGATGCTGTCTTCCTGTGCCGAGGTGACTTTTTGGAATGAATTCCTGGGTGACCAGCCGGAAAGTTCGGGAGTCACGACGGAAGAAATGTTCGCTTCCCGGCTGAATGCCGAACGCGTCTTGACGCAGGCTTATACCAACCTGATCAGCGGACTGCCGACCGGTTCCGACAATAAACTGGGTGTCAATATCCTGGAATCCATCACGGACCTGTGCTACAGCCTCCGTGACAACATCAGCGACGGCCCTACGACGCTTTATTACAACGGTGCCTTGAGCGCCACCAATATCCCCAGCCATTCCGCCTACAAATATGGTTCGGAAACCGACTGGACGACCATCCGCTATGCGTGGATGTATCTGGAAAATGTGGACAAAGTGCCTGACATGACCGCTGCCGAGAAGAACATACGTTCTGCTGAAGCCAAGGTGCTGATTGCCTTGAGCTACTTCGGAATGTTGCAGAATGTGGGTGGCGTGACGTGGCTGGACCATGCCGTGGACGTGAACGAGACCATGGCTTTTCCCCGCATCACCTTTGCCCAAACCGTGGACAACATCGTGGCCCTGCTGGACGACGTCATCGACAACTCCAACCTGCCTTGGCGGCAATCCGACACGGACTATGGCCGCATGAGCAAGGCCGGTGCCATGGCGCTGAAGTTCAAGGTGCTGCTTTTTGCCGCAAGTCCCACGTTCAACTCCGATACCCCTTGGCATTCGGAGGCTGACGAGTACACGTGCTACGGCAACTATAGTGCAGACCGTTGGCGTGCTGCCGTGGACGCCGGACGCGAGTTCTTCGACCGCTTGAATGCGGAAGGTGGCTATTCGCTGGTGCAGCCGGCTTCGGAGACGCACCGTGCCAGAAGACTGGCCTACCGCCAAGCCTATTTCCAACGCACCAGCACCGAAGTGCTGATTTCCGTGCACAAGGGCTATAGCAATGAGAGCACGCATGGCAGCTTCTACGACCAGCGTTATTACAGCGGACCGACGCTGAACTATGTGGATATGTTCCCGTGGGCCGACGGAACTGATTTCTTGGCTGACCCCGATGATCCCAGCGGCTTCGATTGGAGCAATCCGCCCACGCAGCCTTTCTTCGACGTGGACGATGAGGGCGAACTGGTGCCCACGCGCGACCCTCGTCTGTATGAGAATGTGGCTTGTCCCGGTGACATGTACTACGGTGGCACGGCGGCGCCCGTCCATGAGAACCATCCCAACTACCACTTGGGTACAGGATTCTTGATTATGAAGTACATCTTGCAGCAGTCCGACGACCGCAACACGCCGGAGCAGTGGTCGCACACCCGTCTGCCTGAGATCATGCTGGGCTATGCCGAGGCATTGAACGAGGTCAATCCCGAACCCACGCAGGAGGCTTACGACATGGTCAACCAAGTGCGTGCCCGTGTCGGTCTGAGCGCTTTGCCGGAAGGTCTGAGCCACGACAATTTCCTGAAAGCCGTCATGCGCGAGCGTGCATTGGAATTGGGTTTCGAGGAAGTGCGCTGGTTCGATTTGGTCCGCCGGAACATGGTGGATGACTTCCGGAAACAGTTGTATGGCTTGACCAGTATCGGTCTGGACGACCTGAACAACCCCACGCAGTTCTCTTTTGAAGTGTTCGAATTGGGTGAACGCTATTGGAGCACGACATGGGATGCGAAGTGGTATCTGGCCCCCATTCCCCAGACTGAAATCAACAAAGGATATGGCATGACCCAGAATCCCGGTTGGTAATTGGAGACATTAAAACAAAATAGATGAATATGATGAATAAACTGACTTATATATTAACCGCTTTGCTCATTGGCGGCGCAACCTCAGCGGGGGCGCAGAGCATGGAAGCTGTTCCGGAAACGCAGCTTGCGGATACGTTGGACATCGGATACGGCCTACAGGTTTCTTCGCCGGCAAGCACTTACTCCATTTCCGGGGTGAATGCGTCAGCATTTGAGAAATCTCCGTATATTGATATCAGTAAGGCCCTGTATGGAAAGATTGCCGGACTGAATGTCACGCAAGGCACCGGTGCCTCCATTGACAACATTTCTTCGCTTACTCTCCACGGACATACGCCATTGGTCCTGGTGGACGGATTCCCCAGGGATATCAGCGAGATTTCCGCTTTGGAGATTGAATCTTGCTACATCTTGAAGGATGCGGCGGCCACTGCGCTCTATGGTATGCGTGGCGCCAACGGCGTGGTGATGATCACGACCAAGCGAGGCAAGAACCAAGACTTGAAGATCAACGTGGACTACACCTTCGGGGTGAACACCCAGTTCAGGGCACCGGAGTTTGCCGACGCATACACCTATGCCACTTCGCTGAACACGGCCTTGGCCAATGACGGGTTGGCAGCCCGCTACAGCGCTTTGGAGCTGGATGCATTCCGCACGGGCAAGTACCCGTTTGAATACCCCAATGTGAACTGGTGGGACGAGACCCTGAACAATGTCGGCTTCACGCACAAGCTGGACATGAGTTTCACGGGCGGTAATGAACGATTCCGCTATTTCACGGCCATCAATTACTACCGTGACCATTCCATGTTCAAGAAGAACACGGAAGATGACCGTTACAATACGTCGCCCACGGACACGCGTTTGTCTGTGCGTGCGAACATTGACGTGAACATCACCCCGAGCACCACGATGAAGCTGGGCTTGATGGGCAAGTTGCAGGAAGACCGTGGTAATTATTACGACTGGGTGAACGGGCAGAACGGCATCATGAGCCTGGTGTACAACACACCTTCCGCAGCCTACCCCATCCGTTATGCCAACGGCGTTTATGGCGGCAGCGAGGTTTACCCCAATAATCCGGTGGCCCGTCTGAAGAATTATGGCCATCAGCGCGTCATGTATGGCACGTTGCTCGGTGACTTGAGATTGCGCCAGACCCTGGATGCAGTGACCAAAGGACTGGGAGCGGAAGTGGCCGTTTCGGTGGACAACATCGGCGCCATGTATGAGACTTCTTCCAAGAATTACTTGTACATGTCTGCCAATCCGCAGATTATGTCGGATGGGACACTGGTGACAAGCCCCGTCTATTATTCCGAAAATTCGGAGTTGCTGGGACATTCCCAGGGCTTTACCAGCTTGGAGGTCCGCAGTGATTTGCAGGCCAAGATAGACTATAACCGTGTGTTCGGCAAGCACGCTGTGCAGGGCGCATTGGTGTATGACATGCAGTCCATCACCCGCAATGGCAGAAACCAATCCCAGAAGAACCAGTCCATCATGCTGAACGCCACATACACGTATGACAACCGCTACAGCATCAATGCCGTGTTCAACCGTGCCGGTTCGGCTTATTTGCCCGACGGCGACAAGTTCGCCAACTATCCGGCTGTGTCTGTGGCATGGATTGCTTCCAACGAAGAGTTCATGAAGGACCTGTCTTTCCTCAACTTCCTCAAGGTGCGTGCTTCTTACGGCTTGTCCGGATGGGACGGCGGCCTGACCCACGAATTGTGGCGCGAGTTTTACGGTTCGGGCAGAGGTTATAACTTCGGTACCACCGGTAGCAGTGAGCTATGGGGAAATACCGAGAGCTCCCTGCCGGTAATCGGGCTGGTGGCAGAACGGTCGGAAAAAGCGACGGTTGGATTTGACCTGGCAGCTTTCAACAACCGTTTGAGCGTGACGGTGGACGGCTTCTACGAGAAGCGTTCAGATATGTTGGTTTCGGGTGCCAATACCACTTCCGGCATCATCGGTATCACGGTGGGCCAAGTGTGCGAAGGCGTCTACAAGTACAGAGGTTTGGATGCCGCTGTCAACTGGAAAGACAAGGTAGGCGAATTGAACTACGGCATCGGTGCCACCATGTCCTACCTGAACTCGGAAGTGGTGAACGAAAACCAGGCTTACCAGGAATATGACTACCTCTACACGACGGGCAACCGCGTGGGCCAGATGTATGGCTTGGAGGCCATCGGTTTCTTCAACAGCCAGCAGGAAATCAACAACAGCCCGCAACAGACGTTCTCGGATGTGGCTCCGGGCGACGTGAAGTATAAGGACCAGAATGGTGACAATGTGATTGACAGCCGCGACGTGGTGCGTATGTTCGGTTCGTCGATGCCTCGTTTCTATTTCGGTTTCAACCTGAATTTCGAGTACAAGCGCTTTGAGTTGTCGGCCGATTTCCAAGGCATGACGGGCGTGACGGTCAACTTGCTGAACAGTCCGCTCTACCAGCCTTTGGTGAACAATGGAAACATCTCGCAGACTTTCCTGAACGAGGAAGTTTGCTGGACCCCGGAAAACAAGGCCAATGCCACCATGCCCAGACTGACGACACTTGCCAATGCCAACAACTACCAGAACAGTTCGCTGTGGTATCGCGACGGCTCGTTCATCAAGTTGCGCAACCTGATGCTGGCTTACACGTTCCCGAAGTCGCAGACTCGTTTTGCGGATGTGAAAGTGTTTGTGCAAGGCACCAACCTGTTCTCGTTGGACAACATCGGTTTTGCCGATCCGGAGCAACTGGGCGTGGCCTATCCGTCCACCCGCAGCTATTGGGCCGGTGTGAAACTTAATTTTTAATCATCTTGAATAGTAGAAATATGAGAAGCAAATATATCATTTTCAGCATTTTGGCCTCTCTGTCGCTTGCCTCGTGCAATTTCTTGGATTACGATGAGACAAGCGGGCAGCTTACGAAAGAGGACATGTACATGTACTTCAGTAGGACCAAAGGAATGCTGACGCAAGTATATTCATATATGCCCCAAGGATACGAGCCTTTCTCTACGCTGAACGGTTATTCGACGGAAGACCTTGCCATGCGCGACTGTGCCAGCGATGACGGTGAATTTGGTACGACTTCCGCTGCGGTGCAGTATGTGAATAACGGAAACTGGTCGGCAACCCGGACGTATGACACGGCGTGGGAGCTTTACAACGGCATCCGTGCCGCCAATGGATTCATCATCGACGTGGCCAATGTGGATTTGAGCCGTTATGAGCACGATGGGCAATATGACAACTGGATGCGCCAGTTGGAGTATTTCCCGTATGAGGCTCGTGTGTTGCGTGCTTACTTCTTCTTCGAGCTGGCCCGCCGTTACGGCGACATTGCCATGCCGCTGACCGTGCTGACCGAAGCTGAAGCCAACAGCATCAATAAGACGCCCTTCAATAAAGTCATTTCCTTCATTGTGAGCGAATGTGACGAGGCCGCGCAGAATCTGCCGGACAGTTATGTGAGCGAACCCAGCTCGGAAGTCGGACGCATCACCCGTGGATTTGCCATGGCAGTGAAGTCGAAGGCATTGCTCTATGCAGCCAGCGCGTTGCACAATCCTTCGATGGACGCCGAGCTTTGGAAGACTTCCGCCCGGGCTGCCCAAGATATCATTAAGAGCGATTTGTATCAACTTGATCCGAACTTGGTGGATGCCACTATGGGCAACACGTACAGCACAATCCTCAATTCGCCGGAGGTGGTGCTGATGCGCAGCAACAGCGCAAGCAACACGTTTGAGCTGTACAACTTCCCGTTGAGCTATACCAATGGCCAGCGTACAGGAACCAGCATTTCGGATACGAACTTCCCTTCGCAGAATCTGGTGGATGCCTTCGAGACCGTCAACGGCTATGCCGTCACCTTGGGCGACAACGGCTGGGAGTGCGAAGACCCGGCATTTGACCCCCAGGCTCCTTACGACAACCGCGACCCGCGTTTCTATCGCAGTGTGCTTGCCAATGGCATGACGTTCAAGGAGCGGACCATCGAGACCTTCGAAGGCGGAAATGACTATTACAGCTCTGTGACGGACGGCGCCACGCCGACCGGATATTTCCTGCGGAGATATATCGACGAGACAACCAGCTTCGAGACCGGAGCAGCGGTTACCACCCAACACGTGTGGGCGATTTACCGCTACGCGGAGACCTTGCTGGCCTACGCCGAGTCCATGGTCAATGCCTTTGGCGACCCGGAATATACGGATGGTGAATTTACGCTGTCGGCACGTACAGCCTTGAACCAGGTCAGAAGAAATGCCGGCATGCCGGACGTTGCCCCGTGCTCGTCTGCCGAGTTCCTGCAGCGGCTGTACAACGAATGGCGTGTGGAGTTCGCCTTCGAGGACCATCGTTTTTGGGACGTGCGCAGATGGAAAATCGGCAGCGACACGCAACGGCAACTTTATGGCGTGCGGATTGTGAGAGAAGATGACGGCACCTATACGTATTATCGTAACCTGTACGAGACGCGTACGTGGAACGACCGTATGTACCTCTATCCCATACCGCAAGACGAGTTGTACAAGAATACGAATCTGAATCCCCAAAATACCGGATGGTAAAATACAAAGTAATGGTTTAATCTAATATTATTCAATGAATATGAAAAAGTTGTATAAAAACACCTTGTTCCAGCTGTTTGTAGCGTTGTGCACATTCAGTTTCGTGGCCTGCCAAGAGTTTGAAATAGACTCTCAGCCCGAAGGCCCCCTTAACATCCAGATAGACGCCCTGGAGTCATACGAGGCTTTGGCTACTTCGCCGAGCAATATCGTGTTCAATATCAGTTCCAACACCCCGTGGACCATCGAAAGCGATGCCCAGTGGTGTGTGCCTACCCCGTCCATGAGCGCAGCCAGTTCGCTGGTGGCCGAAATCGTGGTGTCTTTGGAAGACAATGTGGACAGAGAAGCCCGCACGGCCCATCTGACCATCACGGCCGAGGGCATCGACACCCCCACCACCGTGGCAATTGTGCAGGCTTCCAAGGAAGACTTGCAGGTCATTGATTATACGGAACCCGTGGCTACCGAAGGCGAGAGCATCACGTTTGAAATCGTTTCCAACAAGGCTTGGGAAGTGATTCCGTCTGTGGACTTCTTGTCTGACATCACGCCGGCTTCCGGAACGGGCGATGACACGGGCTTGGGCCAGAGAATCCCCATCACCATCAATGTTCCGCGCAACAACGGTGCGGTGAGAGAAGGTACCATCACCGTGCGGACCGAGTTCCAGGAAAAGAGCTTCACCATCGTCCAGGGCGGTATCAGCATGGGTCTGCCCGAAGGCCAGGATATCCCGACCATTGGCGACTATATGGGCGGAACGACTTCCGTGCCCATCGTGGCCAATACAGAATGGCGCGTGCAGGTGCCTGCCGAGTACGAAAGCTGGCTTTCGGCTGAAAGAGACGGCAGCAACCTGGTGGTTACAGCTGCTCCCAACAACCTGCTGACCACCCGCGTGGGTCAGGTGCTGCTCTTCCCGCAAGAGGAAGTGATAGGTTTCGAGGGTATTCCCGTGGAGGTGAACCAGACCAGCAGTGTGAATGTGAACGGCACCATTGACTTTGACCCCGAAACCGGTGCGGCTACCCTCCAGAGTACCAACCAGAACCGCTTCTCCACCAAGTTCAGCTTCAAGAAGGGCAAGCTGACGTGGACCTTCGACGAAATCAATATTCCTGACGGTTCTACGGCTTACTTCGACATCAACGGCGACACTTGGCATTGGAACGGCGCCAACAGCGGTGCAGGTTGGATCCACTTCTGGCTGAGACCCAAAGACCAGGCATCGGAACTGAAGTTGCACTATCAGTGGAACGAGGCTTACCCGACCATCGATGTCAACTCCATCCGTACGTTGGAATATGAGACGAAAGATGACCCCGCCAATCCCGGAAAGCTGATCACCACCATGTCCATCAATGGTGAAGTGATACAGACCTTCTCGACAGTGGATGTCTTCACTATCGCTGAAAACGAACTGGGCTACATCAACCAGGGACAGGTTATTTACTTCGGCTTTGCCGGTGCAGGCGATCCCGTGGGCACGATGACCATTCGTACGTTCGACTACGTATCTTATGATGAATAATGAATGTTTGAACATTTAACAGCACGTATTATGAGAGCTATACATAATCACAAGACCAAATCGGCTGTCGCCCTCCTGTCGCTCCTTGCGGCTTTCGGCTTGCAGGGTTGCCAGGACGAGGAGCAGTCGAAGTGGGTCGATCTGCGGTATAGGGTGGACGATGCCTACATTGTCCCCCACCATGCCACGGAGACGGAAGACCTGAGTGTTTCTTTCCTGGTGAAGTCCACGGATCCGTGGGAAGTCTACGGAAAGAACAATGAGAGTTGGTACACCATTTCGCCGGCTACGGGCGATGACCCCGAGCAGACCTATACGGTGACCATCACCTGCCAGCCCAATGAAAGCCTGGATGCCCGCTTGGACACCTTCTATATCAAGAGCGACTACTGGACCGGCAAGGAGTTTACCCTGACCCAAGAGGGCACAGCCTTCCTGACGCAGGACTATAATCCCGTGGAAGGCGAAGGCATGATCCCGATGGAGGGCACGCCCATCACGTTCACCGTGACCAGCAACCAGAACTGGACGGCTGAAGTGACGGAGGGCGACTGGCTGCACATCACTTCCGGCGCATCGGGCAGCGGCGACGGCAGCGCTACGGTGGAAACGACCGTGACGCTCGAAGCCGACCCCAACACCGGGGCAAGACGCTATGGCACCTTGGTCATTTATGACCGCAACGGCGATGCCGTGCAGACGGTTTCTGTCACGCAAGACGGCGTGCAGATTGAGCCGGTACAGCCGGAGAACGGCAACTGGTGGGCGATGTACGACGAGGCCCAGCAACTGGTGATCCACGTCGAGTCCAACTCCCGTTGGCAGGTAAGCAAGGAGAACGAGCTGAACGACGCTTGGTTCGACTTCGAGCAGACCGAGTTCGAGGGCAGCGCCGACCTGGTCATCAACGTGCAGCAGCATGATGCCGGTTCCAATGTGCGTTCCGCCAATATCATCCTGTCGTCTGTCAGCGATGACCCGGATATTGAACCGGTATCCACGACTATCCGCATCAAGCAGGCCAGCTCGGAAGCTTCGCGCACGACCACGCATGATGAGAATACCACAGTTACCGGTGACTACTACTTCAGCAGCGGCATGCAGCCGGGCCGTTACAACTTCTATGTGGGTCCGTTTGGCGACTCTTATCTGGAGTTGTTCTTCATGTGGTCGGGCGTAGTGACCTCCAACGGTGAGTACTGCCAGTTCAACTACAAGGTGCAGAACAGCGAGACGCACCTGAGCACCACCCCGTGGAGCAGCGCCATCTTCAACGAGAACTCCATCCATCCGGTGGATACCAGCGTGGACAATGTCCTGTCCATCGACTATACGCTGGTGACGGATGCGAACGGCACTTGGCTGAGACCGGAGTTCTTGCTGAATGGCACTTCGTTCGGCGCTACCGTTTCCGACGGTTCGCATGAGTGGCGTGTGGCATATTCGGCCATCCAGAACGTGAACGGACAGCTCTTGATGCGTTGCACGTCGGGCAGCATACCGTTCATCAAGTGGGAATACATTTCTCCTATCGACTGGGGTGAATGATATTTCCGGACATACGGGCAGTCCGACCGGAAAAAGCCGGGCTGTCCGTTTATGAATCATTCTAAACATTAAAAAAACAGAGTACGATGAGAAAAAAATGTGTATTTCTTCTCTCCTTGCTGTGCTTCGGGATGACCGCCACGGCTTGCCTGGACGACGAAACGTCGGAAATCAAGCAGGAAAGTTATCCGCTGATGGCTTTTGCCGTAGGCGTGGAGAACGCGGCAACGGGGACTGTCACTTACTATCATGGTGACATCAACCAGACGGACCACCGGGTGAACATCGGCGGCATCACGAACCTCAATAGCATCACGGACGTGGACTATACGCTGGAAGAAGGCGGGACCATCTCGCCCGACCCTACGACGTGGATTGGCAACTGGAAAAAGGAGCAGACCGTCACCGTGACCGGTGCGGACGGGACTTCGACCAGCTATGTCATCAACTTTACCCGATACAACGAGGTCACGGAAAACATCTTGTTCTATGACGATTTCGACACCGACGGCACGCCCGACGAAAGCAAGTGGTCGCTGTGCCGCAGGCAGTCTTCGGATTGGAACGAAGAAATGTCCGAGAGCTACGACCAGGCTTATGTGGAAGACGGCAATCTGGTGCTGAGGGCCGAACTGAAGGACGGTGAATACCTGAGCGGCGGCATCGAGACGCAGGGCAAGTTTGCCTTCACCTTCGGCAAGGTGGAAGTGCGCGCCAAGATTACGCGCTACCCGGACGGCGCCTTCCCGGCCATTTGGATGATGCCGCAGACCTTCATCTATTCCGGTTGGCCGGCTTGCGGCGAGATAGACATCATGGAGCACATCAAGCAGGATGGCTATATCTACAGCAGTATCCACAACCATTACTTTGATACCATGGGCAACGACGACCCGGCTCATTCGGCCACGGTAACGTGTGACATCAGCGAGTATCATGTTTATGGTCTGGAGTGGACGGCAGATGAGTTGAATTTCTACCTGGATGGGGTAAAGACGTTCACTTATCCCAATCTGCATCTGGAGAATGAGGCAGAGATGATGCAATGGCCCTTCACGGCTGAATCGTCCTTCTACCTGATTCTGAACATGGGCTTGGGCAATAATGACAGTGGTACTTCGTGGGCAGGTCCGATTGACGATGCCAACCTGCCGGCTGAGATGCTGGTAGATTGGGTGAAAGTCACCAGCCTGGACGATTAATGTCCGATGAAGGCGTAAGCCCGTAAACAATGAAAAGAGGGTGCAGTCAACGGCTGACGCACCCTCTTTTCTTAGTTACTCTTCTTTCGTGGAAAAATCCCCTTTATAGGGCTGCCGTAAGTTTCATGTTCAGGCCCAAAGCGGTGATGATGCGGTAGAAAGTGGATATACGGGGTTCTGTCTTTCCGGTTTCCACACGGGATATGTAGGACTTGTTTGTTCCTATTCTTTCGGCCAGTTCTTCTTGCGTCAGGTGGGCTTTTTTTCGGGCTTCCTCTATGATTTGTCCTGTAAAGAACGCGTATGCCCTGTCCTCTGCGGCTTTGCGTTCTGCGGTACCCTCTTTGCCAAATGCCGCATCCAGTTGGGCATCGACATCAAACATCTTTATTTCTTCTCTTTCGCTCATAATATTCTTCCTTTAGTTTCAAAGCCTTGTTGATTTCCTTGTCTGGGGTCTTTTGCGTTTTCTTCTGAAAGCCGTTGAACAAGATGACTATTTGGCCCTCATCATAGCAAAAGAAGATTCGGTAAATATTTCCTTGCCATTCTATTCTCAATTCATATAAACCATCCTTGATAAACTTGACATACTTTGCCGGCAGCCTTTCTTGGGTCTTCAGCAAGAGCAAACCGTATAGGACTTTTTCTTGGGTCCCTTTGTCCAGTGTATCGAAGAAGTCTTTATAATAATTCTCGTATGCTATTATTTTTCGTTTCATGTTGGGGCAAAGATAGGGAAAGTTTATCAGTTGGGCAACTCTTGGGGCATTTATTTTCGTGTACCATTCTTTATAATCATTATTGTCCGCGGGCGCAGGTATCCCCGTCCGCGGGCGCAGATACCTCCGTCCACGAGCGGGGATATACCTCTCCACAGGCAGGGAAAGGCTTATCCTATCTTGCTGATTTTCTTCAGCTTTTCTTCCTCGATGATTTTGATTTTGCGGCCGTCGATGGTGATGAGCTTTTCGGTGGCGAATTGCGACAGCGTGCGGATGGCGTTGGAGGTGGTCATGTTGGACAGGTTGGCCAGGTCCTCGCGCGAGAGGTAGATGCTCAGCGTTGAGCCGTCTTCCTCCAGCCCGTAGCTTTCCTTCAGGAAGAGCAGCGACTCCGCCAGGCGGCCGCGGATGTGCTTCTGCGTCAGGTTCACCGTGCGCTCGTCCGCCACGGTCAGGTCGAAGGACAACTGCCGGAGAAAGAACTGGGCCAGGTCGTTGTTTTGCGCTGCCAGAGTGCGGATGGCGCCCATGGGGATGAGGCAGACGGTGGAAGCCTCGAAGGCGGCGGCGGCCGTCACATAGTCCTTGCCCGCAAAGGCGGCGGCATAGCCGAAGTAGCCCACGGGCCTGATCATGCGGATAATCTGGCTGCGCCCGCCCACGCCGTCCTTGTAGATTTTCACCTTGCCGCTCAGCAGGCACATCAGGTGCGTGGGGGTCTCGCCCTCGCAGTGGATGACCTCGTTTTTCTTGTAGTTCTGGAGCGTGAACTGGCTGGACAGGTAGACACGCTGATCCTCGTTGAGGGGGGCCCACATGTCGGCTATCAGCTCCGGAACCTGGGCGTCGGATATGTTCGATTTTACCATAACTGCTGCAAAACTGTGTTATAAAGCACAAAAGTAGAAAGAATATATCAAATATTACGCTTTTATGACAAAAAGATGGCAAAAATGAGGAAAAAAAGAGGAACCACGGCTCGGAAGCCGCGGTTACTGTAAACAAAACAAGGGTCAGCGGAGAATCAAAATATGCATAAATCATAGAGAGCCTGTAGAGGAAGAACTTCTCGTTCACAATGCCCCTTGGTGCAGCCCTGAAGCTTTTGATTTTGGCATTGAATGACTCAGCCGAGACGTTTGAGGATCGGTTCACATAGAAGTTGAGAATATCCTCATAATATTCATGGAAGGTGGCCGCGATGACATTGAACGAATGGAATCCGGCTTCCTCCACTTGGTTGTACCATCTTGCCATAGCCAGTCTTGTCGCATCCTTTATGGTGTTCTTGGAGAAAATCATCCTTAAGGAGTGCGACAGTCCGTATGCCTTTTTTATATCTGGGAACTCATTGAAGAGGATTTCCGCCTGTTCACGCTGCCTTTGGGTCCATTTCTCACCTGACTTGAAGAGCAGATAACGGCGCTTCCTTCTCCAATTCACAAAACGGTTATAGGACACACGCTTGGGAAAGAGATGTGTAATCTTTTAGACGCGGATAATGCGGATTTAGCGGATTTTATAACTTAATAATCCGCACCATCCGCTAAATCCGCGTCTAAAAAATAATAAATAGTCAGTCTCTTTTTTATTACGATACACCTTCCTGTGTGTCCGGGACGGAATGCCGGGCTTTACTTCGTGAACAGCAGTTCGCGATACTTGGGCAGGGGCCAGATCTCGTCGTCAATCTCCATCTCGAGGTGGTCGATGTGGTCGCGGATTTCGTTGAGGAAGGGGCGGACGCTCTCCTCGTAGGCGAAGGCACGGTCCTTGTAGCAGGGCAGGTGGTTGGCCACTTTCCTTGCCTCGATCATGTCGCGCACCAGCTTCTTGATGGCGGTGACGCGGTGGGAGATTTCGCGGATCAGCTCCTTGCGGTCGGCGCTGAGGATGTCGTATTCCTCGGGCGTGAAGGTCTCGCGCAGGCCGCGGAGGTTCTCCAGGAGGCGGTTCTGGTAGATGACGGCGGTGGGGACGATGTGGTTGATGGCCAGGTCCCCCAGCACGCGGCTCTCAATCTGCACCTTCATGGTGTACTTCTCCAGCTCCACCTCCAGGCGGCTGTTCAGCTCGGTTTCGTTGAAGATGTGCTCGCCGATGAGGACGGCCTTGGACTGGTTGTCCACGTAGCGCATCAAGGCTTCGGGCACGTGGCAGATGTTGGTCAGCCCGCGGCGGGCGGCTTCCTCCTTCCACTGCTCGGAGTAGCCGTCGCCCTCGAAGCGGATGGGTTCGGAGGCGATGATGGTCTCCTTCAGCACGCGGAAGATGGCTTCGTCCTTGCCGCAGCCCTCCTCCATCAGGCGGTCCACCTGCACCTTGAACTCATTCAGCTGGTTGGCCATGGCGGCGTTGATGGCAATCATGGCGGCGGCGCAGTTGGCGGACGAGCCGGCGGCGCGGAACTCAAAGCGGTTGCCGGTGAAGGCGAAGGGCGACGTGCGGTTGCGGTCGGTGGTGTCCAGCAGGATTTCGGGGATGCGGCCGATGCCCAGCTTCAGGGTGGTCTTCTCTTCGGCGGTCATCTTGCTGTTGGTCACCTGGCGCGTGATTTCGTCCAGGATGGCGCTGAGCTGTTTGCCCAGGAAGATGGAGAGGATGGCGGGCGGTGCCTCGTTGGCACCCAGGCGGTGGCTGTTGCCCGCGCTCACGATGGAGGCACGCAGCAGGTCCTGGTTTTTGTACACCATCATCAGGACGTTCACCAGGAAGGTGAGGAACAGCATGTTGCCCTTGGGGTTCTTGCCCGGGGCGAAGAGGTTGATGCCCGTGTCCGTGCAGAGCGACCAGTTGTTGTGCTTGCCGCTGCCGTTGACGCCTTGGTAAGGCTTCTCGTGCAGCAGGACGACGAAGTTGTGCTTGCGGGCGATGCGCTTCATCAGGTCCATCACCAGCTGGTTGTGGTCGTTGGCCAGGTTGACGTTCTCGAAGATGGGTGCGAGTTCGAACTGGTTGGGGGCCACCTCGTTGTGGCGCGTCTTGACGGGGATGCCCAGCTTGTGGCACTCAATCTCCAGCTCCTTCATGAAGGCGGTGACGCGCGGCGGGATGGATCCGAAGTAGTGGTCCTCCAACTGCTGGTCCTTGGCGGAGGAGTGGCCCATCAGCGTGCGGCCCGTCAGGCAGAGGTCGGGGCGGGCGTTGTACAGCGCGAGGTCCACCAGGAAATACTCTTGCTCCCAGCCCAGGTTGGCGAAGACGCGGGTGACGTTCTTGTCGAACAGTTGGCAGACATCCGTTGCGGCGCGGTCCACGGCGGCCAGTGCCTTCAGCAGCGGGGTCTTGTAGTCCAACGCTTCGCCGGTATAAGATATAAATATGGTAGGGATGCACAAGGTGTCGTCCACGACGAAGGCGGGCGAGGAGACGTCCCACGCCGTGTAGCCGCGCGCCTCGAAGGTGTTGCGGATGCCGCCGTTGGGGAAGCTCGACGCATCCGGCTCCTGCTGGACGAGCAGCTTGCCGGAGAATCGTTCGATGACGTCGCCTTCGGCACTCAGTTCGATGAAGCCGTCGTGCTTCTCGGCGGTGCCGTCGGTCAGGGGTTGGAACCAGTGGGTGTAGTGGGTGACGCCCAGGGACTTGGCCCAGCTCTTCATGCCGTTGGCAATGAGGTCGGCCACTTCGCGGCTGATGGGGGTGCCTTTGTCGATGGCGTCGGTCACGGCCTTGTAGGCTTCGCGGGGCAGGTACTCCTGCATCTTCTTGTGGTCGAAGACGTGGCTGCCGTAGTAGTCACTGAGGCGGCCGGAGGGGGGAGTCACTTCAAGCGGCTTGCGGTTGGCAAGCTCTTGCAGGGCAAAAAAACGCATTTTGGACATGATGGGTCTCTTTTTTATAGGTTTTCGGCTGCAAAGGTAGGTGTTTTTCTTGGAATACCCCCTAAAAAGAGGGGGTGTTTTCTGATTTTCCTTCTTTTTTTGAGGTGAATGCCCCTCTTAGTGTGCATCCCTGTCCGCCCGAAGGCTTGCAGATTCTTCCCGGAGTGCCGGAAAAAGCTTCCGAAGCCGTCTGCAAAACTTCCCGAAGCCGCTCAGGGCTGACGCATTACTTAATAATCTGAAAATCAAATCATGTTTAATAAAGTCAGTAATAGGTTCTATTTATAATTACTATATTCTTTACTTTTGTCCCATAAATTCAAGTTGAAAACAGCCAATGGAAATCATCTCAA
>CASEYC010000080.1 GCA_949292025.1 uncultured Bacteroides sp.
ATTGCCGCCGCGAGTTTATGGAGGCTTACGGTCTGCACCACACACAGGGCATGGAGCATGAAAGCCATAAACTTTATGCGGGCCAGATTCATCGATTTTCCAAAATGTTCTTGCATGATCGGAAGGATTTGGCTAACTTTACATAAGTCCTTGGGGTCAGTTTCCTTCATACGAAAAGCGGGAACTTTTCTTTAAAGTTACTGAACCCCAAGGACTTTTCAAAATATAATGGATTGATAATTAGCCAATTAACCATAACTGCATTTTTGTCATCTACTTAACTCTACAACGATTCCGCTTTGCCTTTCGGTGTTTTGGTGGGCTAAGTTCCGCGAGAGGAAAGGTGGCATCAAGGTCCATGTCCTCTATGACCTGGAGGCACAAGTGCCAGCCTTCTATCATATTACTGCAGCTTCGGAATAGATTCCAAAGCAATGCTTGGAATCCCTTATGAAACAGGCGCTTACTACGTATTTGACCGAGGCTACAACAACTTCGGGGAACTTTTCCGCATACAGCGGATGGAGCCCTTCTTCGTCATCAGAGCCAAAATCAACTTGAGGTACAGATGTGTCAGGTGGAAGCGGCGGATGCCAAAGAGCATACTCACAGATGCAGAGATTGAATTGGCTGTATATATAAGAGTCGCAAGGACTAACCCGAGAATCTGCGTCTCGTCAGATACTATGACAAAGAGCAAGACCGTGAGTTCATGTTCCTGACAAACTCGATGGACTTGACAGCCCAGCAGATTGCTGACCTATACAAGAACTGATGGCAGATAGAATTGTTCTTCAAGTGGCTCAAGCAGCACCTCAAGATCAAGAAGTTTTGGGGTACTACGGAGATACAGATCAGTGCAGCTATCACTGCCTACTGCCTTGTGGCGATTGTCCAGCGTGACATGCAGTTGAAACGCTCGACCTATGAAGTCTTGCAAATCCTCAACATATCACTCACAGACAAAACACCGTTCAGAGAACTGTTCGATAAGACTTATTTCAATGATGTCAAAGAGCAATTTGATCTCCTTATTCCGGGGTTGTTTGATTAATATTTAACTCGTCCCAATTTTAACGGGACACTAATGATAATTTTTATGAAGACATTAAGCGCGTTCAACAAAATCTACATCTATTCGACAACATTACTTTCGTTGACGGTAATTCCAATTACGGAGAAATAGTAGCACTCTACATCAAGAAATCAGCTAAGCATGAAATCAAACATCAAAGCTACGAACGGTTTAACCGTTTCTTTGCTGAAGCATTTAATAAATTATTGTAAGAGGGCCATAACCGTAAGTACTCGAATAAATGCTTACGACATAGCGACATACTGATTATTTTGAAAAGGAACCCGCCATTGACGTTTGTTTCGTCAAAGACGGACAACTTGCTATGTTTTGAGTTATATCGAACTCACGTTAACTATAAGACAGAAAGCCGCGTATATTAAAGATTACCCTCCCACCATGCCCAAGATGGAAGGAAATTTCTTGCCGCGATATTTGCAGATATATTCTGCAAAGTTCAGGCATCGCTATGCCAAATCAAAGCACAAGGCGGAGAAAATCCCGTCATGCTTTCTGCAAGGATCAGAGATTCAGAAGTTCCCTCAGCCGCCGCACCGACTCGGCTATCTGCTCGCGGCTCTCCAGCTGGCTGCCGTCAAAGCGGTAGCGGGCTTGCGTATAATAAGGGGCACGGTCGGACAAAGCCTTTTCGATGAAGGCACGCAGCTCTTCCGCGGACTTTCCGCGCAGGATGGGGCGCTGCATGGTGGCCACGCGCAGGCGCCTGAACAGCGTTTCCACGTCCACATCCAGAAAGACAGTCTGCCCCTGGGCGTTCATATAGTCCATGTTGTCGAAGAAGCAAGGCGTACCTCCGCCGGTGGAAATCACCACGTCCTCAAACTCGCCCACCTCGTGCAGCATGTTCTGCTCCACCCGGCGAAAACCGTCCTCGCCCCGCTCGGCGAACAACTGAGCTATCGTCTTGTGGAACCTTGACTCGACATACCAATCCAAGTCTATGAACGACAACCCCAACTCACGGGCGAAGGCTTTTCCTAAAGTCGTCTTGCCGGCTCCCATATAGCCGGTCAGAAAAATGCGTACCATACTCTGTTTTGCGTTTGGGGACAAAGGTAGGCATTTGCAGGAAGATAGGAAAGGGATTGGAGGATTTTTCTTGTCCGCCCGCGAAAGTCTTCACACTATACTTTGGGAGAACTTTGGCACCCTTTGGAAAAGACTTTGTACTCATCCCGCCGCGTATAGGCGGCCAGTGGGCCACAAGGGTATTTTTTATCCCCCTTTGACAAGAAATTCATTTCTATTCATTACCTTTGCACCCAAAGAGATTCACATTTTATAAAAAAACTTGCAACTATGGAAGTTCTCATTTACCTCATCCGCTACATCAGCAACAACCACGTGATTGCCCAATTCTTATAATAATCCCTGATGAAAAAACAGAAGTTCTATGTTGTCTGGGCGGGCGTCACCCCCGGCATCTATCGTACCTGGACGGATTGCCAACTGCAAACCAAAGGCTATGCGGGCGCTAAATACAAGTCGTTCGACACGCTGCAGGAAGCCGAGGAAGCGTTTGCCTCCTCACCCGCCGATTATATCCGCCCGGCAGGTGCCCCACAGGCGCCCAAGCAACCGGTTACGTCCTGCCTGCCTCCCGACCTGAAGGAGCAAGCCCTGGCCGTGGATGCCGCCTGTAGCGGCAATCCCGGGAAGATGGAGTACCGCGGCGTACACCTCCCCAGTTTCCAGCAAGTCTTCCACTTCGGTCCCCTGTATGGCACGAACAACATCGGCGAGTTCCTGGCCATCGTCCATGCCCTGGCCTTGCTGAAGCAGAAAGGCATCGACATGCCCGTCTATAGCGACAGCCGCAACGCCATTGCATGGGTGAAGCAGAAGAAGTGCAAGACCAAGCTGCCCCGCAACGCCAAGAGCGAACCCCTCTTCCAACTGATTGACCGCGCCGAACGGTGGCTGCACGACAATACCTATCCCACCCCGGTGCTGAAATGGGAAACGGAGCAATGGGGCGAGATTCCTGCCGACTTCGGACGAAAATAACCACAATAACTGACTCGGATACACAAGAAGCTATGTACCAAAAATTCATCATCAACCAAGACGGCGTGCTGAAATTCGGACACGTCTACCTGCACAAAGACCTGCTGGCGTGGGACGAGCAATGCCCCTACGGAGGCGGGTTGTGGAAAATTGACGAAGGACGCAGGGCCATCTTGCTCTATGGCCGCTCCTTCGACTTCGGGACACCCGATTTCAGTCGCGTGCGCCGCATCGACTGGAGAGGAGTCGGCGGACAGCCGCTGCCGCTGTTCTTCTTGCCACACTGGCCGGAAGAGGATTTGCTGGTGCCGGTGTATGCAAGATAAAGAGGCAAACACACAAAATATTTCCAGATTTTGTGAGTATATCAAACCGACTTGTTCGTCATAAGAATCCAATATGAAACCAATATTACAATGTTATGAAGAAATTACTTGTCGGAATATGTTTATTACTGGCCTGCGGACAAGCCTGGCCGGATACCACCAAATGTTTTGAAGTGAAGTCTCCTGACGGGGCACTTGCTGCGCAAATCGTGGTAGGCAAGGAGGTGGCATACCGCATTCATTTTCAAGGGACGGAAGTATTGTCCCTCTCCCCCATAAGCATGAAACTGACAGATGGGAAATCGTGGGGAGAATCGCCATCCATGCGGGACGCACAGCGGCGGCAGGTCAATCAATACATAGCGTCACCTTTCTACCGGGCAACGGAAATCAAGGAGCAATACAATGAACTGACTCTCCGCTTCAAGGGAGACTATACCATCACATTCAGAGCCTATGATGACGGCATAGCCTACCGGTTTTCTTATGAAAGCCAAAAGCCTGTGCACATCGCGTCAGAAACGGTGGATTACCGTTTCCCGGCCGACAATGCAGTGCTCCTTCCCTATGTGCGCGGAGGAAAGGCAGGCGATTACGAATCCCAATTCTTCAATTCGTTTGAAAACGTATATACGGACACCAGTTTGTCAGCACTTACTGTCGGGCAACTGGCCTTCCTCCCGCTGGTGGTGACTACCCCGGAAGGATATAGGATATGCCTGACAGAATCGCATTTGGAGAATTATCCGGGATTGTATCTGACCGCCGACGGACAAAACCAATTGAAAGGAGTTTTCCCGGGTTACCCCAAGAAGACTGTCCAAGGCGGACATAACATGCTGCAGCAAGTAGTTGAAGAACGGGAAGAGTACATTGCCCAAGTAGACGGCGCGCGGGACTTCCCCTGGCGCATCGCCCTTGTGGCGGCAGATGACAAAGCATTGGCCGCTTCACACCTGACCTATCTGTTGGGAGCTTCCTCGCGCATAGAAGATACCTCCTGGATTCAACCTGGCAAAGTGGCTTGGGAGTGGTGGAATGACTATAACTTGCATGGAGTGGACTTCAAGACGGGAGTCAATGATGCCACCTACAAGGCTTACATTGATTTTGCCTCAAAACACGGCATTGAATACGTCATATTGGATGAAGGATGGGCTGTCAACCTGAAAGCGGATCTGATGCAGGTGGTGGACGACATACACTTGAAAGAGTTGGTGGATTATGCGGCAGGCAAAGACGTGGGCCTCATCTTATGGGCAGGCTACTATGCCTTCGACCGGGACATGGAGAACATCTGCCGCCACTACTCGGAAATGGGTGTAAAGGGCTTCAAGATTGATTTCATGGACAGGGACGACCAATATATGACGGAATTCCATTACCGCGCCGCCGAGATAGCTGCCAAGTACCACTTACTGATAGACTTCCACGGCACTTATAAACCCGCAGGACTGAACAGAACCTACCCGAACGTGATGAACTTTGAAGGCGTCCATGGCCTTGAACAAATGAAGTGGACACCCGACTCGGTCGACCAGGTGACGTATGACGTACAACTGCCGTTCATCCGCCAGGTGGCCGGGCCTATGGATTACACACCGGGAGCCATGCGCAATGCAGCCAAAGGGAATTTCTACCCTTGCCAGTCAGAGCCCATGAGCCAAGGCACCCGTTGCCACCAACTGGCTCTGTATGTGGTCTTGGACGCCCCATTGAACATGCTGTGCGATTCGCCCAGTAGCTATGAGAAGGAAAAAGAATGCACCGACTTCATCGCATCAGTACCCACCGTTTGGGATGAAACCATCATACTCGATGGCCGGATAGGAGAATACATCCTCACAGCACGCCGCAAGGGTGAGGCATGGTACGTAGGAGGTATTTCAGGATGGCAGGGACTCCAAGCCTCTTTGGACTTGTCTTTCCTTGGCAAAAGGACTTTCTTGGCAGAACTTTGGCAAGACGGCACGAATGCCGACCGTTTTGCTTCCGACTATATGAAGACAATCCGGGAAGTAGACCAGGACACCAGGCTCCCCGTGCGCTTGATGCCCGGAGGCGGGTTTGTAATACGGCTCACACCAAAGGCACAATGATGAACCGCTTGCCGGTCAAGAGGATTTAGTTCCCAGGTTTGTCTGTCTATTAAGCATTTACCCGCCGATGGACGCACATTCACTTATTAAATTTCTGTTTCATCGCGCGTTTTTAGAACAGGGATGAAACTTTACTTAATAAAAATCCGTAATTTTATGCGCTGGAAACAGAAAAGCTTTCTTACGATAAATGATACCGGTTAAACTGAACTTATGACAGATATGGACAGGGGACAAACAGAATTGGATATATGGAGCCGCTTCACGGCAGGAAGCAGCGACGCATTTTCTGAAATCTATCAGATGTACGTCCACAAGCTTTTCCTCTATGGATTGTCCATCTCCCCTGACCGGGAAATAGTGAAAGATGCCATCCATGATGTGTTTGTGAAACTATATAATAAAAGGAAAGAGGTAGCAGTAGTAAAAGACATACAATCATATTTGTTCACGCTGTTGAGAAATAAGTTGATTGATGAATATCGGAAAAATATGAGAGTGTATAGAATGGAAGACTGGTCGGGTGTGAATGTGCCTGACGGAGATGCCTTCTCCCTGCACGAACAGGAAGAAGAACGGCGGATGGCCGCCATACGTTTTCAAGGGAATTTCAAGAAGTTGAGCGAGAAGCAACAACAAGTGCTCGTTTACAGGTTTATGAAAGGCATGGCCGTCCGGGACATTGCAGAAAAGATGGGTATAAACGCGCAATCCATTTCCAACCTGATCCAGCGGGCGCTGGCCAAATTGCGGAATTTGTACGGGCTATGGGCCATAGCAGTTATGAGTTTGTGGACGAAGTTGCTTTGAATAGGAAAATTTAAGATGGAATAGGTATGAAGAAGGATTACAACAAGTTCGATTTTAAGGACTTTATTCAGGATACATCGTTCATCCGCGCCGTCCAGGAGAATCCAGAGGATCTGGAGGCTTTTCTGGCGGAGAACGGATGCAAGGAAAACAGGGACGAGATAGAGAAAGCATGGAAGTATGTGAAGGAAAATGACTTGTCCAGCAATGAAGTAAATGCCCTATGGGCACGCATCGCACAAGATACTTTCCTGAAGGAAGATGCAAAGATTGTCCGGAGAAAGCGCTTTCCGTGGGGAAAGATTGCTGCCATGCTGGTCGTGGCCTGTTGCTCGGCGGCATTTTTATACTATTATATAATAAGAGGTGAGGAAAGGCCGTCGGGGGATTGGGAAACATTGATGGAAGCCTACCTGGCCGACACCGTGGCGAACAAGGAGAATGTTCTCCTGGCACTGTCCGAAGCCAACCGGCTGGAGTTGGAGGAATATGCGCCGGTGGTCTCCTGCAACGACGACCACAGCATCACGACGGGAAACAACCGTTACCTCTCCTCAGAAACTTCACAGGAAACGCCCGATTACCACCTGCTGATGACGCCGAAAGGCAAAATGAGCCAGTTGCATCTGCCTGATGGAACCAAAGTATGGCTGAATGCTCAAACACGGGTGCTTTTTCCCAACAAGTTCCCGCAAAGCCGGCGGGAGATTTTCGTGGAAGGCGAAATCTACATTGAGGTAGCTCCGGATGCCACGCGCCCTTTTGTAGTGAAAACCAAGCAAAACGACATCCAGGTTTTGGGCACACGGTTTGATGTCCGCACGACAGAAACTGGTGTCACCCAGGTTGCACTGGTTTCGGGCAAGGTGGCCGTCACCAACCATACCCAAAAGAAAGAAGTGCTGCTCTTGCCAGACCAACTGCTGGAGATAAGCGACCGGGATTACACCATCAGTGAAGTGGATGCCCAAAAGCTCATAGCATGGAAATCGGGCATATACAGCTATGAAGCCGAACTGCTGGACAAGATACTGGAAGACCTCGCCCGGTATTACGGCGTCCAACTGGCCTTCCGCCAACGCGGGCATACGCGCTATACGGGCAAACTTACGGTAAGCCAAAGCTTTGACAACTTGCTGGAAGGGCTGAAGAACATTGCCCCGATAACCTATACCAAGGAAGGCGAACGGTACATCATCAACATCCAGAAGTAGCAGCAAACATACACTTCCCGCCATAGCGGATTCTGCAAAGGGCCTATATAACACAGTGTGGCACCCTTGCAGAATCCGCTTTTTTGCGCCTGCACCAGAAAGTCTTGAAAAAAGGAAAGAAAGAATGAGTATATAGGAACATCCTCCGCGTCTTACAAAAGTAAATCAATGAAAAGAAATCTAAAACAAGGAAGGAGGATGCCATGAACTAAAGAAAGCCCCCACACAAAACAAAAAAGAAAACAAATAGTTACCAATTAATGCGGGATTCTATTCCGCCAACTTTAAAAACAACATGGAAAATAGAAATGATTCAATCCTTAAAAAGGTCTTGGGGATAATCCCTCATCGGGTATTGTCCGTGTTCTTGCTGTTGATATTGTGCAACGGCGCAATGGCTACGTCTCCGTGGTTGCAAATCACGAATGACCAGTTCAGCATTCAAGTTTCTCAAGTGAGCATCAAAACGGTGTTCGACCAGATTGAGGCAGAAAGTGATTATGTGTTCTTCTATCCGGCCGATTTGGACCTGAGCCAAAAGGTGGATATCCACATCAAAAAAGGCAGCATCAAGCAAACCATGGATATGCTCTTGCGCGACACGGACCTGACCTACATCGTTTCCGGTAAGGAAATCTATGTGAAAGAGAAAAAAGCGGCATCTGCTCCTGCCGCCTCGCAGCAACAGACAGGCTTCCGGGTGCAGGGTGTGGTCACCAGCCCGACAGGTGAACCGCTGATTGGCGTGAATGTGCAGGTGCAAGGCGGAAAAGGCGGAACCATCACAGATGTGAACGGGACCTACGTTATCCAAGTGCCTGACAGAGAGGCTACCCTGATTTTCTCTTACATCGGCTATGCGCCGCAGGAAAAAGCCGTGAAGGGACAGAACGTCATCAACGTCATGCTGACGGAAGATGCCGCCTTGCTGGACGAAGTGGTCGTGGTCGGTTACGGCACACAGAAAAGAGCCAACCTGAGCGGCGCCGTCGAGACAGTGACCGCACAAGAGTTGTCCAGCCGCGCCACCAACAATGTTGGCCTGGCCTTGCAGGGACTGGTGCCCAACCTGAACATCAGCATGTCCAGCGGTGGTGCCGACTATACCCCGACATTCAACATCCGTGGTGAAACATCCATCAACGGCAGCAACGAACCGCTGATCCTGGTGGACGGCGTGCCCACCTCTTCGGCAGACTTCAGCCGCATGAATGCCATGGACATTGACAACATTTCCGTGCTGAAAGACGCCTCGTCTGCCGCCATCTATGGTGCGCGTGCTGCTTTTGGCGTGATTCTGGTAACGACCAAAAAAGGGCAAAAAGGTTCCATCAAGGTGAACTTCAACAACTCGTTCAATGTGCATACCCCTACACGCATTGTCCAGGTAGTGGAGAATCCCTATATCCAGGCTTACTACAAGACGGTCATGGGAGCACCTTGGTATCATCTCTACACCGATGACGAGATAGCCTACGCCCAGCAGCGTGTGGAAGACCCGTCCCTGTCCAATGCCATTCCTTCCACGACCAACCAGGGCCAATACACTTACCTGGATGCTCATAATTATTATGACGAAATTTTTGAGAATGTGGCATTGGCTCACCAGCACAGCCTCAGCTTGTCCGGCGGTTCGGATAAAGTCAATTACTACCTCGGCATGGATTATTATGGCGAAAATGGTTTGCTGCGCTATAATAAGGATAAATACAGGCGTTACAATGTACGCAGCAAGATAGAGTTCCATCCTTGGGAATGGCTGAGCGTCGGCAACAACACCAATTGGTCTTACTACACCTACAACCGCCCGACCAATTTCACCTCGAACCTATTCAAGGAAGTCTACGAAAAGAACTGCATGTATCCTGTCTACAATCCGGATGGCACGTTTACTGTTGTGGGTGCCCAGACTGTAGGACGTTTGCTCTACGGAGGTGACCATGTAGACAAATCGTCCAACTTCAGCACACAATTCACAGCACAGATAGACCTGTTCAAAGATGTCTGGAGCCTGAAGGGAGATTTCACAGTGAACTTGTTGAACGGATACGGCAAGGAATGGAACACGGACAACGAATACGTTTACAAGCGTGGGCCGGAATTGGATTATGAGCATGTGGGAGACCAAAATTATGCCATGCGCACCCATTCGAACACCATCTACACCGTATTGAATCTCTACACGGATTTCCACAAGCGTTGGGGCGATCATACATTATCAGCCATTGTCGGTTTCAACCAGGAATACAAATCTTACGAATACCTGAAGAGCAAACGCAATGGATTGATTTCCGAATCCTACCCGACCATACAGTTGGCCACCGGCGAAATGACCATGGAAGAAGATGCCTACCAGTGGGCCATCCGTTCCGGCTTCTATCGCCTGAACTACATCTTCAAGGACCGCTATATCGTCGAGACCAACGGCCGATATGACGGCACCTCCCGATTCCCGAAGAAAGACCGTTTCGACTTCTTTCCGTCCGTATCGGGCGCATGGATCCTGTCGGAAGAACCATTCTTCGAGCCGCTGAGGAAGGTATTCAACCACGTGAAGCTGAGAGCTTCCTACGGCTCTTTGGGCAACCAGAATGTAGACTATTATTCCTACATCGCCACTATGTCTTCCGCCCAATCCGGCGTATTGCTGAATGGGGAACTGCCGATGACCGTATCTCCGGGAAACCTTGTATCCAACTCGCTGACCTGGGAAAAGGTCTATACCGTCAATGGTGGTATTGACATCAATATGCTGAACAACCGCCTGGTCATGTCGGCCGACGTCTACCGCCGCAATACCAAGGATATGCTGATACCGGGCCATACACTGCCCAGCGTGTTGGGGACGAGCGTGCCCAAAGCCAACAATGGCGACATGAAGACCCGCGGTTGGGAGCTCTCCGTCACCTGGAGGGACCGGTTCAACCTGGCTTCCAAGCCGTTCAACTACAGTGCGACGTTTATCCTGTCTGACAGCCGTGCGTGGATCACGCGCTATGACAACCCGACCAACCTGTTATCCGACTATCGCGTGGGCCAGGAAATCGGCGAAATCTGGGGTTTGGTGACAGAAGGATTCTTCAAGGATCAGGCCGACATCGACTCGCATGCCGACCAGTGGGACGTGACCTCCTATCCCGGCGACCGCCCCATCGAACCCGGCGACCTGAAGTACAAAGACCTGAACGGCGACGGCAAAATCAACAAGGGCTCCAATACGGCGGACGACCCCGGCGACTTCACGATTATCGGCAATAGCCGCAGCCGCTTCCCTTTCGGCCTGGACCTGAACGCAGACTGGAACGGCTTTGACCTGCGCGTCTTCGTGCAGGGCGTAGCCAAGAAAGACTGGTACCCGACCGGCTACAAGTTCTTCGGCATCTTTGTCTCCCCATGGGGCAATGTGCTGGAAAACAACCTGGACCATTGGACCGAGGATAATCCCGATGCTTACTTCCCCCGCCTGAAATCCTACACGGCCACGAATGCCGACATGAACCTAGCACAGACCCGTTACCTGCAGAATGCAGCCTATCTGCGCATGAAGAACATCACTTTCGGCTACACTTTGCCCCGGCAGTTGGTATCCAAATGGGGACTCTCCAACGTACGTTTCTACTTCAGCGGTGAGAACCTGTTTGAAATCACCAAACTCTGCAAGAATTATGACCCGGAAGGACTGAACGACAATATGCACCCCTTCCAAAGAACGTTTTCAATAGGACTGAATATAGCTTTGTAACAACTACCATAAACTTATAGGCAATATGAAAAAACATAAAATACATCTGCTGGCCGGAGCCACCCTATGCCTGATGTCTGCGCTGACAGGCTGCAATGACTCCTTTCTGGAGCGTTATCCGATAGTCTCCATCTCGCCGGAAGCGTTCTTCAAGAACACGACGGACCTGGAACTGTACACCAACACGTATTACACCGCCCTGAACCCTTATTTCACGGATTATACGTCGGACAACTACACCACGTATTCTGACACATATTCCAACAACAACCTGATCCGCGGCAGCATCACGGCGGACAACTGCGGAGGTTGGGCGGACTGGGGAACCTTGCGCAAGTATAACATCCTGCTGGACAATGTCCACAAGGCCACAGGAGATGCCGCTGAAATCGCCCACCACATCGGGCTGACCCGGCTGATGCGGGCCACGTGGTACTATCAGCAGGTGAAGTGGTACAACGATGTGCCCTGGTATTCACACGCGCTGACCGACACGGATACAGAAGAACTCTATAAGCCGCGTGACTCACGTGAACTGGTGGTGGACTCCATCATGGCAGACCTGGACTACGCCGCCCAACATGTGTCCGCCAACATGGGCAACCGCACCCTAATGAGCAAATGGTATGCCCTGGCCATGCAGGCGCGCATCTGCCTGCACGAAGGTACTTTCCGCAAATACCACGACGAACTGGAGCTGCAAGGCACAGCCGACCGTTTCCTACAGAAAGCAGTGGATGCCGCCTCTGAAATCATGGCATCGGGCCTGTTCGAGATAGACAAGACCGGGGGCGTCAATGCGGCTTACCAGAACCTGTTCACCGGCTATTCACTGGCAAGTTCCAAGGAAATCATCCTGTTCAAGGACTATGACAACGACTTGCGCATCCGCCACGGCGCTCCTGAGCAGTCGTTCAACAAAATAACCAGTTTCAGCCGGAGCCTGATGGAATCCTACGAATACCTGGACGAAAATGGCACGGCCATCCCGTTCTCCACCCTGCCAGGCCATGAGAGCATGGATTTCGTGGAAGTCTTCAGCAACCGCGACCCCCGCATGGCGCAAACCTTCATGTATCCCGGATACATGAGGCCGGGAGTCTCCACAGCATACGTCCAAAACATGGAGTTGGGCGGCTATCCTTGCATCAAGTTCATGGTGAACGACGCGGCCCAGTTGGTGAGCTCGCTGGCCTATACCGACCTCCCCATTTGCCGCTACGCCGAAGTCCTGCTGATCTATGCCGAGGCCAAGGCCGAACTGGGGCAACTGACGCAAGAGGACATGGACAAGTCCGTCAACCTCATCCGCGAACGCGTGGACATGCCCCGGATCGTCATTTCCGAAATCAAGGACGACCCGAACCTGGAGGCCCAGTACCCGGGCATCACGGACAAGGCCCTGTTGCAAATCCGCCGCGAACGCCGCATCGAGCTGGTGAACGAGAACTTCCGCTGGGACGACCTGATGCGTTGGAAGGAAGGCCACCTCATCCGCGAAGTGCAGCAAGGCATCTATATCGACCGCTTCGGTGTCTTTGACGTGACAGGCGATGGGGTGCCCGACGTCGGCATCTTCAAGGATGCGGAGAGCAACACGGTTCCCGAAGCTGAACGCGGCAATTATGTCTTCTATTACCTGGAGAGCGGCGGACAGCCAGCCACCATCAGCCTGAGCGAGGGCGACCATGGGTATATCGTGGTGAACAGCGAAATCGGCAACCGCCACTTCGAGGAACCCAAGTATTACTACTGGCCCATCCCGAAACAACAGCGCGTGCTGAATCCGGCATTGGAAGAGACCATCTTCTGGTAAAAGCGGATATATTCAGGCGCGGATTACACGGATTTCACAGATGTAGCCGCGCCTGAATTAATTTTCCATCAAGCTGAGTATATAGAATAAAAGAAACTGAAGAGTTATGAAACAACCCATTAAACACGGCATCGCCTGCCTGGCATTGGCCTGCGGCCTCGTGACCGGCCTGCCTACTTATGGCAACGCCGGCGACAGGAGGCCGGCGGCATCAGCTCGCGCGGAAGCCACAGGCGGCATGATGAATATGCAGGCCTACTTCTCCCAAGGCACAAAACCATCCTACCAGGAAAGCCAAGGAGAGAAAGGTTGGAAACTGGATGCGGCACACCCGGGCACAGCGGCCCTGCATTGCGACCTGGACGACAAGGTCCTGCACGCCTTGCCGCCGGAACAGACCATGCGCATCACCGTGCGCTACCTGGACCAGGGCTACGGCGGTTTCGCCCTGTGCTACGATGCGCAAGAGGGTGAGAAAAAAGGAGAATTTGTGCAACTGCACAACACGGGCGCATGGATAGACCATACCTTCGAACTGTATGACGCCCGCATGGCCAACGGACTGGACGGGGCGGACTTTGTGGTGACCACCCGCGACATGGACGTCATGGGGAAAGCACCCGGTCCTGTAGGCATCGCTTCGGTACGAGTGGAACTGGCGGAATACCTTTCGCCTTACCTGCCTCAAGTGACCAGCGGAAGGACAGGAAACATCTTTTTTGAAAACGAACCCATGCGTTTCCGCATACAATGTACTGACGTCACCGGGCAACATCCTTGCCAGAAGCTGACCTGCACCGTCCGGAACGAAAGGGGGGAAACCGTACACCGCCAATCCGCCATCCCAACGGAGGGGGAAGCGCAGGTGGTACTGCCCGCCCTGCCCTACGGCGTCTACGAACTGACGGTTGAAATGAAGGGACGCGGCTGCTACCAAAAGGAGGTGGCGGACTTCGCCCGTTCACGCCGGGCGGATGACGTGAACCGCCGTTTCGGCACCAACCTGCACTTCGACTGGGTCGTGTATGACAATACGGCCATCGAACAACTGGCACGCCTGGTGAAGGACGCGGGCTACAGCCTGGTGCGCACCTCCCTGCGCTGGTACCAGATGGAAACAGCCAAAGGCCAATTCGCCCTGACCCGCAACGTCCTATACTCCAACCAATGCCTGAAGAAGCTGGGCCTGAAGATGGTGGGTATCCTCAGTCAGGAAAACCCACTCTATGACACAGAACCCTATTGGCTGGAGAACGAGGAGAAACGGGAAGCCTACGCCCGGTTCTGTTTCTTCATGGCGGACGCGCTGAAAGAATATACAAACATATTCACCTATCCGAATGAATTCAACCTGACCCGTGGCGGCAAGCATAACGAAAACAACTACCGCCAGAACATGGACATTGTAAAGGCGGCCTACCCCGCCATCAAGCGGGCGAATCCGGATGCCTTCATCCTGTCCAGCTCCGTGTCGCGCTACGACGACTACTATCTGCGGGGACTTTTCAGCCTGGGCTTGGACCGGTATTGCGATGCCGTCAGTGTCCACCTCTACGACTTCATCGGCGGACCAGACACTTACTATGCCGGCTGGCCCTGGTTGAATGTGTATCCCAACACCCGCTTGTTCCACGACCTGATGCGGAAGCTGGCCCCCGGCAAGGAAGCCTGGATCACGGAAAACGGCTGGCCCACCTATCCCGGCGACTTGACAGCCGAGGAGGCCCATCAAGCCCACTTCCTGTGCACACCCGACGAGCAAGCACGCTGGTACGCCCGTTCGTTCATCCTCAACAGCGACACCAGCCGGATAGACAAGTTTATCCACTATGCCTTTGTGGACAATGAGGTAGGTTACTTCGACCGCGAGAGCAACTTCGGCATCATCCGCTCGCACAACCACCGGACACCCTTCTCCGCCAAACCGGCTTTTGTCACGGTGGCCGCCTTCAACGACATTGTGGGCAATGCCACCTTTGTGGGGAACACCGCCGACCAGGACTTGCCCGAAGACAAGCGCGACCGCTTTGCCTGCCGTTTCGTGAACGACCGAGGCGAAGAGATTGCCTGCTTCTGGCAACAGGACGACCGCCTGCTGTCCGACCCGTCCATACATACGTATACCTACACGTCGGACATGCCCTACCTGGAAATTTATGACATGTACGGCAACCGGAAAGTGGTGGAGAATACTACAGGAAACTATACCGCGACCTATACTTGCCAGCCGGTCTACATCAAAGGAGTGAAGGAGGTGAAGCCATGGTAAGACATTGTCTCGGAGCTTTGTTGCTGTTGCTGCTCCTATTGGGCGCCTGCCAACCTCGGGAAGACGCCGGCACCGTCCCCGCCTGGCAGGAAGGGGAACTGGAAATCCACCAAATCTACACGGGACGGGGCGAAAGCAGCTTCCTCATCTTCCCGGACTGCACGACGATGCTGATAGACGCCGGCGATTACGACCCGAAGGACTACCCCAAGATGGGCGAGCTCCTGCCTGACACCACGCGGCGTGCAGGCGAGTGGATTGCCCGCTATGTGCAACGGGTGAATCCCCATAAGGATCGGGTGGACTACCTGATAATCAGCCATTTCCACAGCGACCATACAGGAGACGCCCTGAACGCGGCCCCACGCACCACGGGACGACATCCCGACTATGTCCTGACTGGCATCGCCGGGACGGGCGAATCGCTGCGGTTCGGGACGGTGTTCGACCGGGGATATCCCGGCTACGACTATCCCCTACCCGTCCGGGACAGGGACGTGGACAACTACCGCGCCTTCCTCCAGTGGCAGAAAGAGCAGTACGGCACCCGGCAGGAACGGTTTGAAGTGGGCAGGCTGAACCAGATACACCTGCTGAACGACAGCAGCCGGTACGGGGATACCTTCACCATCCGCAACCTGGCCGCCAACGGCGAAATCTGGAATCCGGAAACCGGACAGACCCTGAGGGCCTACGACCTCAATCCAGAGAACCTGGACCCGGCGCGGCAGAACGAGAATACGAAAAGCCTGGCCCTGCGGATAGACTATGGCCCCTTCAGCTATTACACGGGAGGCGACCTCAGCGCGAACGTGCTGGACGGAACAGGCAACCTGCTGAACGTGGAAGAACTGGCAGGGCAAGCCTGTGGCGAGGTGGACGTGTGCAAAGCGAACCACCATGCGTGGAAGGACGCCATGAGCGAAGGCTTCATCCGCAACGTCCGGGCCAAGCAATACATCATCCCCGTATGGGAAGACGAGCACATCCAGCCGTCCATCCTGGAGCGGATGCTGGACAAGAGCCTGTACCAGAGTCCGCGGCTGATATTCCCCACCTATATGCCCGCCCACCTGCGGGGGCTGTATGCCTCGCGGAAATGGATGCCGTCCGTATGTCCGGAGAACGGGCATATCGTCGTGAAGGTCTCTGAAGGGGGTGGGACATATACCATCTATGTCGTGTCCGCCAAAGACGAAAGCGGACAGGTGAAGGCCATGTACGGCCCCTTTGACAGCCGGGCGCCCCTCACGGAGGGCGTGTTCGAAAGCCCGGAGGCAAACCTCCTGCAAGTGGCCGTCATCCCGGAGCGGACGGACTATGACTACCACGTGGGCGAGGAAGTCCGCTTCCTGATAGAAGTATCCCGCAAGGGCGAACTGGTGCCGGACAGCCGGATTGACTACACCGTAGGCCCGGAATGTTTCCCGACCGTCAGCAAGCAGGATGTGCTCCTGGAAAACGGGCGCGGCGTGATACAGGCCGTCATGTCCGAACCGGGTTTCTTGCGTTGCGAGGTACACGTCCGTACAGCGGACAGCACGGCATGTAGCCAGACGGCCACCGTAGCTGTGGACAAAGAGCACATCAGCGCCACGACCCAACCGCCTGCCGATTGGACAAGGTTCTGGCAGGAAGCCATCGCCCGGGCGCGCGAAACCGAACTGGCTCCACACCTACAGCGGGTGCCTGAAATGGACGCGGGCAACCGGGAAGCCTATCGCGTGGACTTCGGGAACGACCGGGACGGGGCGCGGATGTATGGCGTGCTGGCCATCCCCAAGGGGGGAAAAAGCAGGAAATACGCGGCCATCCTGCAACTGCCGGGTGCCGGGGTACACCGGTTCGAGGCGATTGCAGACTATGGCGACGAACTCATCACCCTCAGCCTGGGCATACACGGCATCCCGCAAGACCTGCCCGAAGAACTGTATAAGAACCTGGCCGGAGCCAGCCTGCATGACTATGCCCAAATGAACGCCGCCGACCGTGACGCCTTCTACTACAAGCGGGTCTACCTGGGCTGCATCCGGGCCATTGACTTCCTCTATACCTTGCCGGAGTTTGACGGGCGGACGGTAGGCGTCTGCGGCGGCAGCCAAGGCGGGGGACTGGCCATAGCCGTGGCTGCCCTGGACAAGCGGGTCCGCTTCCTGACCGTTTATTTCCCTGCCCTGTGCGACCAGCAGGCATGGACCGAAGGACGGGCAGACGGCTGGCCCCACACCTTCCGAAAAGCCGCTTATGCCGACCCGCAACTGAAAAAACTGGCTTGTGAGGCTTTATCTTATTATGATATAGCTAACTTTGCCTCACAAATACGGGTGCCGGGATGGTATTGCACGGGCTATAACGACACGGTATGTCCGCCCACGTCTGTCCTGGCAGCCTACAACCGCATATCGGCCGAGAAGCAACTGCACGTCATGCCGGATGCCGGCCATTGGGGCTATCCCCAGCAGGAAACACTGCGGAGGCAATGGATAAAAGACCAGGTGGAACGGTTGCAAAAGGAGTAAAATATAGCGACAGACATTCCTGCCTGCGGACAGGTGTACCCCCGGACACGGGCGCAGGCTCCTCCGGACGCGGGCGCAGGTACGGGTAAGCACGGGCGCAAGCCCTTCCGGGCATGGGCGGGAACACCTCGAAACTTTATGCTTGAATATCAAGTATTTGCAAAACAACAAAAAGATAGACTGACAGAAAACTCAACATTGAAAAATTTGTATGATTCAGAAAAGAACAATCATAGGATTAATGTGCTTCCTGCTGCTGAGCGTGCAGGCAAGCGCCGCCGACCTGCTGGTGGAGGCCGAAAGCTTCAGGCAGAAAGGCGGATGGGTGACCGACCAGCAGTTCATGGACCAGATGGGGTCGCCCTATCTGCTGGCACACGGCATGGGCGTCCCGGTGGAGGATGCCGTCACGCAAGTTTCCTTTCCCGAAACGGGAACCTATTATGTCTATGTACGCACGTACAACTGGACGGCCCCCTGGAGTGCAAAGCCTGGCCCCGGACGTTTCGCCCTCTATGTGGGCGGGCAGAAAGTTTCCTCGGATTTGGGAACCACAGGCGGGAATTGGCAGTGGCAACCGGCAGGCCGCGTCCGCATCAAAACGCTGCAGACCGAAATCCGCCTGAGGGACCTGACGGGATTTGACGGACGTTGCGATGCCCTCTATTTCACTCAGGACGCCGAACAGGTGCCCCCCTCCGCCGTTACCGAACAGCAGGCATTCCGCAGACGGATAAAAGGGGCAACAGCTGCACCCACCGTGGAACATTTCGACCTGGTGGTCGTGGGTGGCGGCGTGGCTGGCATGTCGGCGGCCTTGTCTGCCGCGCGCCTGGGCTGCCGGGTTGCCTTGGTGCAAGACCGCCCGGTGCTGGGCGGAAACAACAGTTCCGAAGTGCGGGTGCATCTGGGGGCACGCATCGGGATGGAACCTTATCCCCGGCTGGGTGGGCTGGTCAAGGAGTTCGGCCCCTCGCGTGGCGGCAATGCCCAACCGGAAGATTACTACGAAGACCAGAAGAAACTGGACGTAGTGCTGGCCGAGAGAAACATCTCCTTATTCCTGAACTACCGCGCCGTGGCGGTAGAAACGGAAGACTCGCAAATCCGGGCTGTCCGGGCTGTCCACATTGAGGACGGCGACGAGAAGGTGTTCAAAGCCTCGCTGTTTGCAGACTGCACGGGCGACGGCACCATCGGCTACCTGGCCGGGGCCGACTTCCTGATGGGCAGGGAAAGCCGGGATATGTTCGGCGAGAGCCTGGCTCCCGAAAAGCCCGACTCGCTCATCATGGGCGCCTCCGTGCAATGGTATTCGGAAGAGACGCCTTCCCGGACTTCGTTCCCCGTCTTCGAGCACGGCCTGGACTTCAACGAGCATAATTGCGAGAAGGTGACGATGGGCGAATGGCAATGGGAAGTGATGGGGCCGAACCCCATCACCGAGGCCGAGCGTGTCCGCGACTATGGCCTGATGGTTATTTACTCCAACTGGAGCTTCCTGAAGAACCGGCTGAAAGACAACAGCAAGTGGCGAAAACGCCGGCTGGCCTGGGTGGCCTACATAGCCGGGAAACGGGAGTCCCGCCGTCTGCTGGGCGACTATATCGTGAAGCAGGACGACATCCACAAACAGGTCTTCCACGAAGATGCCTCGGTGACCCTCACCTGGTCCATCGACCTGCACTTCCCCGACTCGGCCAATGCGGCGAAGTTCCCGGACGCTCCCTTCCTTACAGCTACCAACCACCTGTACATACAGCCCTACGCCATCCCCTACCGGTGCCTGTATTCGCGCAACGTCAACAATCTCTTCATGGCAGGGCGCGACATCAGCGTCACCCACGTGGCCTTTGGCTCGGCCCGCCTCATGCGTACCGGCGCCATGATGGGCGAGGTGGTCGGCATGGCCGCCTCGCTCTGCCGAAAGCACGGCATCCTGCCCCGTGAGGTCTACCAGCGTCACCTGGACGAACTGAAAGCCCTGATGCGCAAAGGGGTAGGAAAACCGGGATTGCCCGATAACCAAAAATATAACGAATAAAAACAATTACCTGATGAAACGACTCTTCACTCTTTTATCCTGTATGTTCCTGGCCCTCACGCTGAGCGCCCAGGAACCGATTGAAATCCCGCTGTGGCCGGACGGCCTGCCCAATGACAACGGCCTGCCCAACACGGAAGAAGACCTGAAACGGCAACCCGTGGTTTGGGTGCCCCGTCCCACCCTCAGCGTCTATCCGGCAGCGAACCCCAACGGCATGGCGGTCATTATGTGTCCGGGCGGGGCATACGCTCAAATATCCCTGGCGCACGAAGGACACGACATGGCCCGATGGTTCAACAACCAGGGCATCACGTATGCCGTCCTGAAATACCGCATGCCCAACGGACATCCGGACGTACCGCTCTCGGATGCCCGGCAGGCCATCCGCCTGATGCGCCGGCACGCTGCGGAATGGGGCGTGGACACCAAGTTGGTGGGCATCATGGGAGCATCGGCAGGCGGGCATTTGGCTGCTTCGCTGGCCAACCTGTATGATTCACCGGAGACGCGCCCCGATTTCCAGGTATTGCTTTATCCGGTGATTTCGATGAAAGACGACATCACCCACAGCTATTCCCGCGAATGCCTGCTGGGTGCCCAGCCCGACGGGGCACAGATTGAAAAATACAGCATGGAGGCACAGGCCAAGGCGCAAACCCCGCCCGCATTCATTGTCTTGTCCGCCGACGACGGGACCGTGTCGCCGGAGAACAGCCTGTCGTATTACCGGGCATTGAGGCGGCACGGTGTGCCGGCCAGCCTGCACATCTATCCCGAAGGGGGACACGGCTGGGGATTCCTTGACAGCTTCCCCTACAAAGGACAATGGACCCGCGAGCTGGAAAACTGGTTGCAGCACGTCCGGCGTCCGGGCTTGAAGCAGCAACTGGCCGTCGCTTCCCTGCCCGGCGAACATTGGTGGGGCGGGGCCACTGCCCTGGGCCGCCGGATGCCCTACGCCCCGAATGTGGAACTTTACGACCTGGGGCGGCAGAACGACAACAACCAGGTGGTGCCCCTGCTCTTGTCGTCCAAAGGGCGCTATGTGTACAGCCCCTATCCTTTCCGCTACAGCTTCCGGGACGGCGACCTGCAACTGGAATCAGACTACGCGCCCTTGACGGTCGTGCAAGCCGGTACGACTTTGAAGGACGCTTATCTGGCCGCATCAGCCGCCCACTTCCCGCCTACGGGAGAGATTCCGGAAGAACTGTTTTTCTCCAAACCCCAATACAACACTTGGATTGAACTGATGTACGACCAGAACCAGGCTGACGTGGAGGACTATGCCCGGCAAATCATGGACAACGGTTTCCCGACCGGCATCCTGATGATAGACGACAACTGGCAGAACCACTACGGGAACTTCGACTTCAAGCCCGAGAAATTCCCCGACCCCAAAGGCATGGTGGACCGCCTGCACGCCCAAGGCTTCAAAGTGATGCTGTGGGTATGTCCCTACGTGACGGCAGACAGCCCGGAAGCGCGCTTCCTGGAAGAGAAAGGCTTCCTGGTCAAAGACCGTGGCACGGGCGCCCCAGCCATCCTGCGCTGGTGGAACGGTTCGAGCGCCTGCATCGACCTGACCAATCCGGACGCCTTCGATTACCTGAAAGGGCAACTGCGCCAGACGCAGGAGAAATACGGTGTGGACGGCTTCAAATTTGACGCCGGCGACGTGATGTATATGTGCAGCGAGGACCTGCAGTTCTTCGACCCGTCGGCCAATGCCGCCGTGTTCTCGCAGAAGTGGGCCGAGATGGGGCTGCACTTCCCCTACAACGAGTTCCGCGCCTCGTTCGGGATGGGTGGCCGCCCCCTGGTGCAACGCCTGGGCGACAAGCCCTATTCCTGGGAAGCCGTCTCGTCGCTGATTCCCGAAATGCTGGCAGCCGGGCTGCTGGGCCATGCCTACACCTGTCCGGACATGATAGGCGGGGGCGCCTACACGACCTTCCTGAACCTGGACAAGGAAGACTTCGACCAGGAACTGATTGTGCGCTCGTGCCAAATCCATGCTTTCATGCCGATGATGCAGTTCTCGGTGGCCCCGTGGCGCATCCTGGACAACAAGCACCTGGAGATTTGCCGCAAATTTGCCCGTTTCCATGAAAGCATGGGGGATTACCTGCTGGAGACCGCCCGCCAGTCTGCCCGGACAGGCGAACCGATGGTGCGCCATCTGGAGTATGAGTTTCCCGGAGAAGGCTTTGCCGACTGCAAAGACCAATTCATGATAGGCGACAGATACCTGGTAGCTCCCATGGTCCAGAAAGGCAACTCACGCTCCGTCAGGCTGCCCAAAGGCCGGTGGCGTGACGACCAGGGCAAGGTGCATAAGGGCGGCAAGACCATCCGGATAGACGTACCCATCGAACGGTTGCCCTATTTCGAACGGATACAATGAACACTGATTTAATACGCTTTCCCATGAACAGAATGATTATAGCCGCGCTGTTGACCTTGACAATCTGCATCGGCCGGGTCAGTGCCGTGGAACGGTTCGACATGGCGGACTTCGGCGTGGTTCCCGGAGGCAAGAACCTGTCAGCCAAAGTGACAAAGGCATTGGAGCACATACGCGCGGAAGCCCGTGGCGACAGCCTCGTCATCTGTTTCCGGCCAGGCCGTTATGATTTCCACCCCGAAGGTGCGGCCCGGCGGATGTACTACATTTCCAACCACGCCGAATACCGCGGCGGGCAGGTGCCCCTGGAGCGTCCGGTGGCCGTGGCTCTCCCGCTGGAGGACTTCAAGGGACTGACGGTGGAAGGCAACGGCGCGTTGTTCGTCTGCCACGGGTGCATGTTGCCGGTCTCGCTGGTCCGCTCGGAAGGCTGCACCCTTCGGGACTTTGCCATAGACTTCCAGGAAAGCTGCTTCCCTTCCGCGCGCATCCTGAAGAACGAGGGCAGAGCGGGCGGCATCACCTTCGAGCCCTTCCCCGACGCGCGCTGGCGCCTGTCGCCGGACTCGGTCTTCGAGGCCTACGCGCAAGGCGAATGGGGCTCCAGGCCTTTCTACGCGACGGCCTACGAGGCAGGCACCGGGCGCGTGGCCTACAACACGGGCGACGTGGACTTCCCCAACTATTCGCTGGTGGCGCAAGGGACGCGCGCCGTCCGCGCACCGCACTGGCAGGACAAGCGGCTGAAGCCCGGGCACATCCTGCTGCTCCGCACGTGGGACCGTCCTGCGCCGGGCATCTTCCTGCACGACAATACAGATACCTCCCTGCGCAACCTGAAGATACACCACGCCGGGGGCATGGGCGTCCTGGCGCAACTATGCACGGATGTGACGCTGGACAGCCTGCAAGTCCGCCTGAGCGGCCGGGACAGCCTGCGCCATATCACCACCATCGCCGACGCGACCCACTTCGTGCAGTGCAGCGGCAGAATCAGCTCCACCAACGGCTATTATGAACGCATGGGCGACGACGCCATCAACGTGCACGGCGTCTACCTGCGCGTGGACCGCCGGCTGGACGACCGCACCGTGGCGGGACGTTTCATGTACGAACAGACGTACGGCTTCGAATGGGGGACTGCCGGAGACACGGTGCAGTTCGTGCGGCGGGAGACTTCAGAAGCCTGCGGCGGCGTCCGTCGGATAGTCTCCGTCACGCCCATGGACGGAGCTGGGACTACAGACGGGGCGCGCCTGCTTCGGATCGTCTTCGACCGCCCTCTGGACGAAGCCGTCACCGGCGGGGACGCCTGGTGCATGGAGAACCTGACCCGTACACCGGAAGTCCGCTTCGCACACAACACCGTCCGCGACAACCGGGCGCGCGGCGCCCTCTTCACCACGCCGCGCCGGGTAGTGGTGGAGGACAACGTGTTCGACCACGTCTCCGGCTCGGCCATCCTCATCAGCGGGGACTGCTCGTATTGGTACGAAAGCGGCGCCTGCCGCGACGTGCTGATCCGGGGCAACCGCTTTGTCAATGTGCTGAGCAGTCCCGCGATGGAGTGCCATGCCGTCATCAGCATCGCGCCTCTGGTGGGGAACCTCACGGCGCAGCGACAAAGCTACCACGGCTCCATCCGCATCGTGGGCAACCGTTTCGACGTGTTCGACGCGCCGGTAGTCTTTGCCCGGTCGGTGGAGCAGTTGCTGTTCCGGGACAACGTCATCCACACCAATACAGAATATCCCCCCTATCACGAAAACCGGAGCCGCTTCCGACTGGAAAAAGTCGGGAAGGCGGACATAGAAATCGAGTAGGAGGAAAACGAAGTAGTTTTCTTCCTACTTTCGTTTTCCGACCTCTCACACCACCGTACGTGCCGTTCGGCATACGGCGGTTCCTTAGTGCTGATGCAATTTGACATATAAATCCACAAGGCAGGGGTAG
>CASEYC010000081.1 GCA_949292025.1 uncultured Bacteroides sp.
ATGGCTCGGACCAGCGGATTACATATCCGATGATACATTGATGTACGCTACAAACAGGGCGTTGGCAACCATTGGGGATGAACTTTGTATCAACTTTGCTCATGTGGCTTAGTATAAATTAATTCTAATGACTTACTTAAAATTAAAAGATTATACATATAGCATTTCGCGAATTGCTCTTATTTTAATCTATAATAAACCAACCTTCCCACACCGTGCCGTCCGCAACGACCTGCAGGGTGTAATCCCCCGGCTCGTCCAAACGGATAACGACCTCTGAAGCACCAGTGCATTTTTCCTCATAGACCACCGCACCAGTCACATTATCCACTACCCGGATGCCGGAAATGCCGGTCAAGCCTTCGGTGGATACGTATACCTTATCATTATATAGATATGCGTGAGGAGGCTGAGAGGGAAGGAGGCTCATAGCCACAGGTTCTTCCTGAATGATTTGCTCCACACGCGTGTCATCGTCTGACGTTTCCTCATCATCCGTCGCCATCAACCTAATTTCCTCGTAGCCTACAGCCACCTGTGCAAAAGCCGCATTACCAATCCACACGAATGCCCATAGGAGCACAAATAGTAGTTTCAGTTTCATATACACTCTTTTATCATTTATTTGCAAAATTAGGCCATCAACAGGACTATCCATGTATAATAGCTGTATAATCTGCATGTATAAAATGTATAAAAGGGCATTTTATACACGTATATTTAAGCAAAAGAGAGAAACTTCTACGTTCTACGCTTCCCCTGAAAAACGTAACAGGAAATCTTTTAAATTTCCTTCCTGATGCGCAACCCCAATTTTATCCTTGAAGACGCGCTTGCTCATCTTATAAATGCCGTCACGTGTATAGCCAAACACATAAGCAATCTGGATGACCGACAATCCAACCAAATACAGACAACACAAGTGGATATCTTCTAAGTCCATCTTTTCATTTTGCCGCAAACGTAGACAGACACCACGCCAACGCCTATTAAGATAATCTTGCAACTGTAGCCAATCTTCTTCATTCATCTTTTCCTGAGACTTTTCATGCTGATCGCAATCTGAAATAATACGCATTATTTTGCCATACACCACGGAATGCTCAAACTCGTCTTTCCATAGTGCCTTCTCCTCTTCCGTCAATGCCGCCGGCAGTTTTTCCTTTTTCGCCAACTGTCCAGGATGTGCCTCTTGCAGGCCTTGAAGAGCTATTTGCCGTGATGATTTCCTCCATCGCCATATTTTCCATGCTCCCAAAGCCATGACAAAAACCATGACCGCTACACCCACATAAACCCATTGCCACACCTGACGCGATTTCGCTTGCACACGCGTCATTTGCAAATTTGTAATAGCATCCAACAGAGTATGTCCCTGTCTGCGAATCATTTCTTGATTACTCTTTACGCAGGCAGAATATTTACGCTCCATCTCCATGGACAAAGTATAATCTCCGCGCAGCTTAGCAATGTCTGCCAAGCGCATATAAGCATTAGACTGGATCTGAGCATCTGTCGCAGGCAACGCTTTGTTCATAAAATAAACAGCTGAGTCATACCAAGCACACCGATAATAAGCCGCACCAAGCAATGAAAATGTTGAATAACAATGTAAAGTATCCGATTGCAAAGCCCAATTTTCTTTGGCATACCGAAGAGACTCTTCTCCCTTCCCCGAACGGGCATAAAAAGTACTTAAGAAAGAAGTGGCTGTTCTTTGCAACTGTTGATTATCCAACTTCTCTGCAATCCCATACCCTTGCAACAGCAACTTCTCTGCCATAGGATAATACGTTTTTCCCTTATCAATGGCCATCACCCCTCTGCGGCACAACGATTCACCCAACAATAACGAATCATTTCTTTGCATCGCTATCTGTCCGGCCAATCCATACAGCGAGTCCGCCTCCTGCATCAATCCGTTAGCCACATACAGATAAGCCCAATTGTTATAGATAACTCCCAACAGCCGCCTGTCTCCCGCTTCACGCGCCAGTTCTTCTGCCAACCAGTATTGCCGCAAGGCTTTCTCTTCGTCCTTCAGTCTACGGTAGGCATTCCCCGCCCAATAGTGTGCTTGCGCCTGCATCCCGGCATCGCCTGCACGGTCATAATACTCCACGGCAGAAAGAATGAGCGAATCATCTGCCAACGGCTGCCCGTAACGGAGGGCCGCCTCTGTCTGCAACAAGGCATAGCGGGCCTGCAACGCCTCGTCCCGCCACGCATCCGGCGGCACCTGCCGCAACAATCGCCAAGCACTGTCCGGGCGCACCGGCAACAATGAATCCGCCCGCTCCAACAGCGGGGAACACCCCTTCTGCACACCGCCCGCACAGGCGGCCAAAAGGCAAAGGAAGAATAGTCCTATTCGCAGGCAGGTGAAGCCGCAATCCATGGCGTCATGTTGGAGGTAATAGTGGAAACGCTTCATAAATAACTCATTTACTTAGCAGACACGATCACCACCACCGGATTATCTTCCAGCTGCACCTTCAGCAACGGTGCCAACTTCGGGTTATCCTTAGCTTCGGGATGCTCTTCTTGCCAGGCCACCACATCGTGCGCTTCCAAGGAAAACACAAACTCCCCTTGGGGCGAACTGCATGACCTTATCTGATAAGGCAAATCGCCGGTCAAGTCATCCACGATGCCTCCCTTTTCTGGAGCCATGCGGGTCACGCCAGTCTGCTTGTCATAAATGCCGTTGTACAGCTTGAAACCAGGCAAGTTCACCTTACCATTTTTCCCAGGGACAGGCATTTCAAGCACCGATTCATACAGATCGCTTACAGCCTTGAAGTATATCTTCTCCGGAGTCTCCAGCACGGCGTAAGCCACCAGCTTGCCACGGCTTTTTCCTTCCTGTCGCGACTCAGCGTCCAAAGCCCAATCGCCATAATGAAATACATAAGCGGGCACCAAACGGTCATGGTCCTTCAACGTGAATATCGTATCGCCAAAGCCTTCCTTCACGCGCACCTGCCCCTCACATTTCCACAAAGGATGGGCACTCTGCAAGTCAACCCAAGGCACACCGGCCGCATCTATGGTAAAATTAATCTGTCCCATGTCGAGCCACGCCATCCCCACCACCTTGTCATCTCGCTGTGAAGGCAACAAGTCCTGCGCGCGCAGCACCGAATCCTGCAATTCCCCACGCTCCGTAAAGCACGACAACTGCCTGGCATGATGACTGGCATACGACGGCATGTCATAGTAACCGATGACCAATGAATCCTCAAAAGCATAAGCGCAAGGCCGCTCCGGAGGCGTGGGAATCAGAGCCTTCCCCCTGTACTTCCCTTGCGCGTCATATTTCTGTAGCTGGTTGGGCAATCTCTCAAAATAGAACAAACCGTTGCCCTCGTTATAAAAAGGCGTCAGCCCCCAGTAACCTTCCGGGTCCTCCCCACGATGCCCCAGTTGTGCCATAAAACGCCCGGTCTCCTTATCAAAATTAAAGACCACGAACTGCCTGGAAGATACCACGATATTGCCATCAAACACTTTCACTGTCCCAAGGGAGACCAAACAGGAATCATGGGTTTCCAATGGAATGTAGCGCACGCCTGCCCCGAAATCGGACAACTTCAACGCTGGCTGCAAGTCCTCCATGGCAGCTTCGATGTCAATGACAGGCACTCCCTCCGCAGAGGCAAAAGAATGCGGACGGCTTCCACAAGAAGCCAAACCCAAAAACAGGGTAACGAGACTGAAAAAAACAAAACTTCTCATAATAAAAAAATATAAAATAAGTAAGTGTGAAAAATTAATTTATACCATATCCGGACTCGAAAGCGAAACGTGTAGGGGCGACCCTTGCGGTCGCCCTTATATTGGGCGGGGGCAAGCCCCGCCCCTACAGTGTTGGCATCATATCCCCATTGTATAAACTAAATATGATTGGTTACTTATAATTAAGTAAGTAGGTGTACAAAATTAAATGATAATTTAGTTGAAACGTCTGCGGTAACTGATTTCCCCTCCTTCGGAGAGGAGGGGTGGCCAACGGCCGGGGTGGTAGCGGCAGCAACTAATGCTTAGTTTTTAAGATAACCAACTGTGTATAAGCAAATTTGTCGCTACCACCTCCCCCTTCGGGTACTCCTCCTCCCCGGAGGAGGAGAAATAAGTTACCACCGTTCCAATCAACCCGATAAATTATCATTTAATTTTGCACATCTACTTAAGTGTTCATATTTGGTTATATTATGGCATGTAGAACAAAACATGACTTCTTTCGTTGTTTTCTCTCCGCCATCTCTCCATCATCCCTCCACTATTACTCCTATAATACTCCTATAATACTCCTATATTAGTCCTATTCAGAAAGGGAGAAATAGGGGTTCAATAGGGGGGATGATCAAGGCCGGGAAAGGTCTGTCTTCCCGTGAATAATGAAGATATACTTACCTTGCCCATGCAGATAACTGCCATGACCGATTCAGTATATCTAAAACTACAAGGGAAGTATATCCACCCGCAGCGGAAGAGACAAAAAGAAAGGACTGCGGGAAGCGCGGCACGATGCCGCCCGCTCCCTACAGCCCTGCAGTTTCCTCAGAATGTCTTGCAGAGAGAAAATGCTCTCCGCTAAGTTGCGTGCTTACTGGACACGATAGAGCAACCATGCGCCCTGGAAGTCCTTGCGGTCAGGGTACTTGGCCTTGAAGGCGTCGCGGGCCGAAGCTGCGGACGCACGGTCGGCATGGGTGCTGACCACCACGCGATAGGTGGCCGCATCGGCATTGAAGACGATGACAGGCGCATAGCCCTCGCCTTCGAGGTATGTCTTCAGTCCCTCGGCATTGGCCTTGATGCCAAAGCTGCCACACACCACGCTGTAGTCCATCAGACCGTTGCCGGACACCACCGTCACCTTCTCATGGCGCACATCACTGCTCTCCACAGCCACGGGGGCACTCTCCACCACCTTGGTCTCCACCGGAGCGGTTACTACGGGCGTAGTCTCCACCGGAGCAGGCGTAGTGGTCTGTTCGGCCAGTTCCTGCTGGCGGGCTTTCTCGTACGCTTTCTTATACGCGCTCTCGCTGGACTTGCACGAAGAGAATGCCAAAGCCAGGCATACTCCAATTCCTAACAAAATTGTCTGTTTCTTCATTTTCACTATGATTTTTCGTTAATATCCCATGGAAAGAAAAGCGACCGACGGGCAGCCGCTCCTTTCAGGGAGCAAAGAAATAGAAAATCCGTCACCTATCCAAAGAATAATGCCTAAAATTTTAGTGGAAGCCGGTAAAGGCAGGGCAAGTTGAAAGCGAAAAACGGCCTCCGGACAGAAAAATGCAAAAAAAATCGGGTAAAGCGATACACCTTAACTTGAAAAACCTTATATTTGTGCAGAACTTTTAAAAACATAGTATCATGAAAGGATTAAATGTATTAGCAGCTTTCTTGGGTGGCGCCGCAGTGGGTGCAGCCCTGGGTATTTTGTTCGCCCCTGAAAAAGGCGAGGACACGCGCAGCAAAATCGCAGAAGCCCTGCGCAAGAGAGGCATCCGCCTGAACCGTAACGAAATGGACGACCTGGTGGACGAAATCGCCTCTGAAATCAAAGGCGATGCAGCCGAATAACCTGTAACGGAAAAACAGAGCCATCATGTTTGCAAGCGACAAGAGCATCGACAGCCTCCGGCAATTGTTCGTGGAATTCAAGAAATACCTGAACTTGCAGAAGGAATACACCAAAGTGGAAGTCACCGAGAAGCTCTCGGTCTTGCTCTCCATGCTCATCCTGATTCTGCTGATTGTCATCCTGGGCATGATGGCCCTGTTTTACCTTTCGTTCACGCTGGCCTGGCTGCTGGCACCTGCCGTAGGGAGCATCACGCTGGGCTTCAGCCTCATCGCCATCCTCTACGTCGTGCTGGCCATCCTGCTGGTGGCTTTCCGCAAACGGCTCATCATCGACCCGATGGTGAAGTTCCTTGCGGGCCTCTTCCTGAAACCCACCGATAAAAACACCCCTGCCCCATGACTCTGCCGACTTCTTCCCCAGAATCCCGCCCGCACACATCGGACATTCCCGCCACACTGGAGCAATTGATGCAGCGGAAAGCATCCTTGCACCAACAAATCGAGGCGCAAAAAGCAGTCATGGCACGGATAGGCTATGAGGTGACCGCCCCGTTCACGCCCACCGTACACAAGGGCAACAGCCTGTTGCGCGCCTTCAACCGGGGAATGGCCCTGTTCGATGGCGTCATGCTGGGCCTGAAAATGATGCGGCAGGTCAAATCCATCTTCGGAAAAAAGAGCAGGTATCGCTATTGACGCGACTTTTGCCCCGCAAAGTCCACAAAAAAAGAGCGGACTCATCGCCCGCCCCTTTCTCTTATATTTTATCCTACTCTACCTTATACATAGGTTTCGAGCAATTTCACGTGCTGGTCGGGCACGATGGTGACATTCTGCGTCGTGGCAGGCAGCAGCACCGTCTCGCCGGCTTGCAAAGTGATTTCATGGTCCTCGTTGTCGCGCAGGCGGCAAGCCCCCTCCGTACAAATGAAGATGACGAAAGAATCCAGTTCGGAGTAATCGCACGTGATTTCCTCGGTCATGTCGTAGACGGAAGTCGTGAAGTACGGGCAGGCCACTACCTCCACAGGCTCGTTCTGGACGCGGTCGTAAGCCGTGCGGAAGTCATCCTGCACATCAGAGAAGTTGATGGCATCCACCGCCTGTGCCGTATGCAGTTCGCGTGTCTTGCCGTTCTTGTCCTTACGGTTGTAGTCGTAGATGCGGTAGGTGATGTCCGATGTCTGTTGGATTTCAGCCACAAAAGCACCCGCACCAATGCCATGCACACGGCCGGCAGGAACGTAGAACACATCGCCCGGCTGGATGGGGCAACTTTGCAGGACTTCGGCGAACGTGCCGTCGTGCACGCGCTCCTTATACTCTTTCGGCGTGATTTCCTGCGAGAAGCCCGAAATCAGCTTGGCGCCCGGGTCGGCAGAAATGACATACCACATTTCGTTCTTGCCGAAACTGTTGTGGCGTTTCTTGGCCAAAGCGTCATCCGGATGCACCTGGATAGAGAGATCCAGCTTGGCGTCAATGAACTTGATGAGCAAGGGGAACTTGTCGCCAAAGCGGGTGTAGTTGGCCTCACCCACCAGTTCTTCCTTGTAACGGCGCACCATCTCGGTCAGGGTCATGCCCTTGTCGGGACCGTATGACACGACGGATTCGCTTCCCTCGACGGCGGAGACTTCCCAACTTTCGCCCACATTGGACAAGGTTTCATTCAGATGCTTGAACGGAATAATCTTCTCGCCTCCCCAAAGCGTCTGCTTCAGGATAGGCTCAAACTTTAAAGGATACATTTGTCTTAAATAAAATCGTTAATGATGTGGTTAACTTTGATTTGGGGGCAAACATACGAAAAAATAAATTCTATATCAAAAAACTGGCAAAAAAATGATGAAATAAAATCGCCTTTTTGCCAAACGCTAAACTTTCCTAAATGAATTACCACATTTCCCCCCTTTTCCTTGGGAGAACAAAAGAAAATACTTTTATTTGCAAGAAATTTGAATTAAAAGCATACCATGATATGACAGTCATAGCTAATAAAGACAATCTTTCAGGTTTGAAAAGAGAAGACTTCCAGCAGGAAATCAACGGCAAAAAGACCGACCTGTATATCCTGAGAAACGCCAAAGGCATGGAAGTCGCAGTTACCAACTACGGTTGCGCCATTCTTTCCATAATGGTGCCCGACAAAAACGGCCAATACGCCAATGTCATCCTGGGGCATGACAGCATTGAGCATGTGGTCAACAGTCCCGAACCTTTCTTGAGCACCACAATAGGGCGCTATGGCAACCGCATTGCCAAAGGAAGGTTCACGTTATATGGCGAGGAACACCAGTTGGCCATCAACAACGGTCCCAATGCGTTGCATGGCGGTCCGACGGGTTTCCACGCGCGGGTATGGGATGCCGTGCAGCCGACACCGACGTGCGTCATCTTCAACTACACCTCCGAGGACGGCGAAGAAGGTTTCCCCGGCACATTGGAGGTGGAAATGACTTACCGGCTGGAAGATGAGATAAACGCCCTCTGCATAGAGTACAAGGCCACGACGGACAAGGCCACCCTTGTCAACCTGACCAACCACGGGTTCTTCAACCTGGCGGGCATCGGCAACCCCACGCCCAGCGTCATGGACAACATCGTGACCATCAATGCCGACTTCTACGTCCCCATTGATGAATATTCCATCCCCACGGGCGAGATCCTGAAGGTGGAAGGTACCCCGATGGATTTCCGCACTCCCCACACCCTCGGCGAACGCATAGACGAGCCTTTCGAGCAACTGAAAAACGGCACGGGCTATGACCACTGCTATGTGTTGAACAAGACCGAACGGGGCGCCTTGGACTTGGCCGCCACCTGTATCTGTCCCTCCAGCGGACGCACGATGGAGGTCTATACCACGGAGAACGGCGTACAGCTCTATACGGGCAACTGGCTGAACGGATTCGCCGGGAGCCACGGAGCCACCTTCCCTGCCCGCAGTGCCGTCTGCTTCGAAGCGCAATGCTTCCCGGACACGCCCAACAAAGCCCACTTCCCGTCGGCTGTCCTGCTACCCAACGACGAATACCAACAAATCACCATATATAAATTCGGAATCCTTGGCGATGAATAATTATTAATCCAAAACATATCTAAAATCATTATGAGTAACCAAACAAAACAGTGGGGTGCCATCATTATGATGATCGCCCTGTTCGCCATGATTGCCTTTGTAACCAACTTGTGTTCGCCGATGGCAATCATAGTTAAGAACCAGTTCGGCGCATCCAATGTGCTGGCGCAAATCGGCAACTACGGCAACTTCATCGCCTATCTGGTCATGGGTATCCCGTCGGGCATGCTGATCAAGAAATACGGCTACAAGAAGACAGCCCTGCTGGCTCTGATTGTGGGCATCGTGGGTGTCATCACCCAATGGATGAGCGGCTGGGACAGCATCCAGAGTTTCGGCGTTTACCTGGTAGGCGCATTCATCTCCGGCTTCTGCATGTGTATGCTGAACACGGTGGTCAACCCGATGCTTAACCTGCTGGGAGGCGGTGGCAACAAAGGTAACCAGCTTATCCAAATCGGCGGTGTGTTCAACTCGGCAGCCGCTGTGGCCGTGTACATCATCATGGGCGCCTTGATTGGCGATGCCGCCAAAGCCAAAATTTCCGATGCCACTCCCGCTCTGTTCATCGCGTTGGGCGTATTCGTGCTGGCATTCGTGGTATTGCTCTTCACCAAAGTCCAGGAACCCCAGCAGCATGTGGAGCAGAAGAAGGAGAAAGACAAATACAGCGCCTTCTCGTTCCGCCACTTCAGACTCGGTATCCTGGGCATCTTCCTGTATATGGGCATTGAGGTAGGCGTGCCGACTTACATTCTTCAGTACCTGTCCTCTTCGCCCGACGCCGCTACACCCGGTTTGGGCATGGATGCCGGCATTGTGGGACTGATTGTGGCCGTTTACTGGCTGATGATGCTGGTAGGACGTTTCATCGGAAGCGCCATCGGCAGCAAGGTTTCCAGCCGCGCCATGATTACGGCAGCCTCCACGCTCAGCCTCCTGCTGGTATTGTTCGGCATGTTCGCACCGGTTGACGTGAAGGTCAACGTACCGGGTATCGACTGGGCCAATGTAAGTGTGATTTGGGCTGAAATCCCCGTAGGCATCTTTGCTTTCATCCTGGTGGGCCTCTGCACTTCCGTGATGTGGGGCGGCATCTTCAACATGGCCACTGAAGGCCTTGGCAAATACACAGCCATCGCTTCGGGCGCTTTCATGACCATGGTGTTCGGTTGCGCCGTGCTGGTTGCCATCCAGGCTTTCGTTGCCGATGCCACAGGTTCCTTCCTCACCAGCTACGTCGTGGTATTGTTCTGTGCCGCCTACCTGCTGTACTATGCACTGATTGGCAGCAAGAACGTCAACAAGGACATTCCGGTGGATTAAGACTATAACCTATTATTATTCACTAAATACATAAACAGTATGGATATAGAACATGTAAGAAGTCGTTTCATCAAACACTTTGACGGAACTACAGGAGCCATATATGCGGCTCCGGGACGCATCAACCTCATCGGTGAACATACGGATTATAACGGTGGTTTTGTATTTCCCGGCGCTGTCGACAAAGGTATGATTGTCGAAATCAAGCCGAACGGAACAGACATCGTAAAGGCATACTCCATCGACCTGAAAGACTATGTGGAGTTCGGTCTGAACGAAGAAGACGCCCCCCGCGCCAGCTGGGCACGCTACATATTCGGCGTATGCCGCGAAATGATCAAGCGTGGCGTAGAAGTGAAGGGCTTCAACACAGCTTTTGCAGGTGATGTTCCCCTGGGTGCAGGCATGTCTTCATCGGCTGCCTTGGAAAGCGCTTACGCCTATGCGCTGAACGACCTTTTCGGCGAGAACAAGATAGACAAGTTTGAACTGGCCAAAGTGGGCCAAGCCACCGAGCATAACTATTGTGGCGTCAACTGCGGCATCATGGACCAGTTTGCCTCTGTATTCGGCAAGAAAGACAACCTCATCCGCTTGGATTGCCGCTCGCTGGAGTACCAGTACTACCACTTCGAGCCGAAAGGTTACCGCTTGGTTTTGGTAGATTCGGTAGTGAAACACGAACTGGCTTCGTCGGCTTACAACAAGCGTCGTCAAAGCTGCGAGGCTGTGGTAGCTGCCATCCAAAAGAGACACCCGCACGTGGAATTCCTGCGCGACTGCACCATGGAAATGTTGCAGGAGGTGAAGGCCGAAGTCAGCGAGGAAGACTACATGCGCGCCGAATACGTGATTGAAGAAATCCAACGCGTGCTGGACGTTTGCGACGCCTTGGAAAAGAACGACTACGAGACGGTGGGTCAAAAGATGTATGAGACGCACTACGGCATGAGCAAGCTGTACGAGGTGAGCTGTGAAGAGCTCGACTTCCTGAACGACCTGGCCTTTGACTGCGGCGTGACGGGTTCGCGCGTCATGGGCGGCGGCTTCGGCGGCTGCACCATCAACCTGGTGAAGGAAGAGCTGTATGGCACCTTCATCGAAAAGGCCAAAGAAGAATTCAAGAAGAAGTTCAACAGAAGCCCGAAGATTTACGACGTGGTCATCAGCGACGGCGCACGCAGATTGGAATAAGTTGACTTTTTAATATCTTCAGGACGCGGATTACGCGGTTGGCACGGAACAAAATCCGTGAAAGCCACGAAATCCGCGTTTTTTTTGCTTCATGAAACATTCCGAACCCAGAAAAGAGACGTTTTTTAGAAGAGATTTAACTATAAAGCCCTATCTTTGCAACAAGAAATGTTAATCGTCCCTACATATATTCATTAACTTGTTACAGATATGAATGACAGTAAACTTATGAACCGCGCAGCAGACAACATCCGCATACTTGCTGCTTCGATGGTTGAAAAAGCCAACTCCGGTCATCCGGGCGGCGCCATGGGTGGCGCCGATTTCATCAATGTGCTTTTCTCCGAATTCCTGGTGTACGACCCCGAGAACCCGGCATGGGAAGGCCGCGACCGCTTCTTCCTCGATCCGGGGCACATGTCGCCCATGCTCTACTCCACACTGGCCTTGGCCGGCAAATTCACCTTGGACGAACTGAAGCAATTCCGCCAATGGGGCAGTCCGACGCCCGGGCACCCTGAACGGGACGTCATGCGCGGCATTGAGAACACTTCCGGCCCGCTGGGGCAAGGACACACCTTTGCCGTAGGTGCTGCCATCGCCGCCAAATTCCTGAAGGCACGTTTCCCCGAAGTGATGCCGCAGACCATCTACGCCTACATCTCTGATGGCGGCATCCAAGAAGAAATATCGCAAGGCGCAGGCCGCATTGCCGGCACGCTGGGACTGGATAACCTCATCATGTTCTATGATGCCAACGACATACAACTCTCCACTGAAACCAAGGAAGTGTCCACCGAGGACACGGCCAAGAAATACGAGGCCTGGGGCTGGAAAGTCATCCTTATCAACGGCAATGACCCGGACGCCATCCGCAATGCCCTGAACGAAGCCAAGGCCGAGACGGAACGCCCCACCCTCATCATCGGACACACCGTCATGGGCAAGGGCGCCCGCCGGGCAGACGGCACCAGCTACGAGGCTTGCTGTGCCACGCACGGTGCCCCACTGGGTGGAGATGCCTACATCAACACCATCAAGAATCTGGGCGGCGACCCGGAAAATCCGTTCGTCATCTTCCCCGAAGTGGCTGAATTGTATGCCAAGCGTGCAGAAGAACTAAAAGGAATCGTAGCCAAGCAATATGCCATCAAGGCGGAATGGACCAAGGCCAATCCAGAAAAGGCTGCCAAGCTGGAGCAATTCTTCTCGGGCAAAGCTCCGCAGATCGATTGGAGTACTGTGCAACAGAAACCCAACAGTGCCACACGCGCCGCGTCTGCCACAGTATTGGGCATGTTGGCCACCCAAGTGGAAAACATGATTGTAGCCTCTGCCGACCTCTCCAACTCGGACAAGACCGACGGTTTCCTGAAGAAGACCCACGCCTTCACCAAGGGTGACTTCAGCGGCGCCTTCTTCCAAGCCGGAGTGGCCGAGCTGACCATGGCTTGCTGCTGCATCGGCATGGCCCTGCATGGTGGCGTCATCCCCGCCTGCGGCACGTTCTTCGTCTTCTCCGACTACATGAAACCTGCCATCCGTATGGCCGCCCTGATGGAAGTGCCCGTCAAGTTCATCTGGTCCCACGATGCCTTCCGCGTAGGCGAAGACGGTCCCACACACGAACCTGTGGAACAAGAAGTACAAATCCGCCTGATGGAGAAACTCCAGAACCACAAGGGACATAACTCCATGCTGGTACTCCGCCCTGCCGATACCGAAGAAACCACGGTGGCTTGGCGTCTGGCCATGGAGAACACGTCAACCCCCACGGGGCTTATTTTCTCCCGCCAAAACGTCAATAACCTGCCCGACGGCAATGACTATAACCAGGCCGCTAAGGGTGCATACATCGTGGCTGGTTCGGACGAGAACCCGGACATCATTATGTTGGCCTCAGGCTCGGAAGTATCCACGTTGCTGGCCGGTGCCGAATTGTTGCGCAAGGACGGCGTGAAAGTACGCATTGTCTCCGTACCCTCCGAAGGCTTGTTCCGCAGCCAGACGCCCGACTATCAGGAAAGCATCCTGCCCCGCGGTGCCAAGATATTCGGCCTGACCGCCGGACTGCCCGTCACGCTGGAAGGCTTGGTCGGTGCCAACGGCAAGATTTGGGGCCTGCCCTCGTTCGGTTTCTCCGCCCCATACAAGGTGCTGGACGAGAAGCTGGGCTTCACAGCTGAGAATGTTTACAAGCAAGTGAAAGCCATGCTGTAACCTCAATAACTCTAAATATGGCACCGTGCTGCCGTACGGTGCCATATTCATTTGACATTCTAACTCCCAAGAAACAATGAAAACCATAGGACTTTGCTCTGACCACGCCGGATTCCCGCTGAAGCAACACATCAAGCAATGGCTCGAAGCCAAAGGGCTGGCCTACAAGGATTTCGGCACTTACACCGAAGAGAGTTGCGATTATCCCGACTTTGCCCACCCGATGGGCGAGGCCATAGAAGCAGGCGAATGCTATCCCGGCATCGCCATCTGTGGCAGCGGACAGGGCATCAGCATGACCCTGAACAAACACCAAGGTGTGCGTTGCGCCCTCTGCTGGGAGCCTGAACTGGCTACCCTTGCGCGCCAGCACAACGATGCCAATGTGCTGGCCATGCCCGGACGTTTCATCAGCAACGAAAAAGCAGATGCCATCATGGAAGCTTTCTTCAGCGCAAACTTTGAGGGCGGACGCCACCAGCGCAGGGTGGACAAGATACCGGTAAGGAAATAACCCGTCATGCAAGACTACATCTTTTACAACGACCGGCTGCTGCTGAAGAAAGACCCGGAGAACAGGTATCACGTCCCCTACGAGAGCGAACTGCCCGACGAACTGCTGGACGTGGAATCCTCGCATGAGGTATTGCTCCCCAACGGCTCCACCATCCGCGCCACAGACATTGACCACGAGGTGGCTGGAGACGCTTGGCTGATGGTGGGATTGCGCGCTTCGTTCGATTACCTGCCGCTCAGTGAATACAAGGCGGCGGGCAAGGCTTTCCAAATCCTCTGGTGGGACCGCCACAGCCACTTCTGTCCGGTCTGCGGCACGCCTACCCAAAAACAGGCTCCCATCATGAAGAAATGCCCGTCATGCGGCTACGAAATCTATCCGCCCATCTCAACGGCCATCATCGTCCTCATCCGCCGCGGCGAGGACGAAGTATTGCTGGTACATGCCCGCAATTTCCGGGGTACCTTCTATGGACTGGTGGCCGGTTTCTTGGAGCCGGGCGAGACGTTGGAGCAATGCGTCGAACGCGAAGTCCGCGAAGAAACGGGGCTCCGCATCCGCAACATCACATACTTCGACAGCCAACCGTGGCCCTACCCCAGCGGCCTGATGGTCGGCTTCATGGCCGACTATGCCGGAGGCACCATCAAGCTGCAGGACAATGAACTGAGCGCCGGCGCCTTCTACCACCGCGACCACCTGCCCGAACTGCCACAGAAACTCAGCATCGCCCGCCGCCTCATTGACCATTGGCTGGGCGTGCAACCTTAACCTCTTTACATAAGGCTGTGTCAAAAGGGAAAAGGATAATCTTTTAGACGCGGATAATGCGGATGGTGCGGATTATTTAGTCATAAAATCCGCTAAATCCGCATTATCCGCGTCTAAAAAAATAACAAATTGTCAGTTTCTTTTTATTTTGACATGCCCTCTTATCCGCAAACCGTCGTCAGAACTCCCCGCCGCCCAGCGAACGGTAGAGCCAGGCGTTGAGCTTGCAATAGTAGATGTTCAGTTCTATCTGCTCCAACTCGCAATCCACATGACGCTCATTGGCCGTCAATACCTCCAGATAGCCGGCAAAACCGGTGCGAAACAGTTCGTTGGCATCGTCCACTGAACGGCGGTGTACCAGGCACTCCTTGCGCTTCAGCTCACGGCGTTCCTCCGTCAGACGGGTGGCTTCCAACAGGTTGACCACTTCCTGATAGGCCAAGAGCGCCTGATGGTGGTAATTGAGCAGGGCGATGCGCTGGTTGCTCTTGGCATTCTCCCACAGGGTGCGGATTTCGTTGCGGCGGAATATCGGGGCAGTAAGCCCGGCAGCCAGGTTATAGACCGCCGAGGCAGGCGAACTGAACCAATGGCCAAGGTCGAAAGCATTGAATCCGGCAGAGCCTCCCAAGGTCAAGGAGGGGAAGAAAGACTTGCGGGCAGCCTGCACATCGGACTTGGCAGCGAGCAACTCCAGCTCGGCGGCACGCACGTCGGGACGCAAAGCCAGCAGAGAAGCCGGTATGCCCCGCTGCACCGGGAAAATGGCTTGCCGCAACGTGGCATAATCCGCGCGCTTCACCTCGAAGGGCAACTTGCCAAGGAGCAGGGCAAAAGCACGCTCCGTCTCCCCAATCTGCTGCCCGATGGCCAAGCGTTCAGCCTCCAGCCTCATACGGGTGGAGAGGAACTGGTCTACCGAAAGACGGGACACCTCGCCTTCCTTCATCAGCTCGCTGGTCAGTTGGTAGGCATTCTGCACATCCTTGATGGCATCGCCCAACGTACGGTATTGTTGGTCCAATCCCACCAAGTCATAATATAGCCCGGCGGTCTCCGAAATCAGCAGGGCACGGGCCAACCTTTGAGCTTCCACAGACTTGAGCCAGCGGGAGACAGCCGCCCTCTTCTTGTGGGTCAGCTTCCCCCAGATGTCGGCCTCCCATTGAAAACCGATGCCGATGTTGAAATCCCGGTAGGGCGAAGGGATATGCTTCTCAGGATCCAAGTCGGGAGTATTGGTTGTGCTATTGCCCACACCATCCATCGTGTAGTCGCCGAAGCGTTGCACCCCGGCACCAATGCCCAAAGAAACTTCAGGCAACAAAGCCCCTGTCCCTGCCCGCACCTGGGCACGGGCCATGGTGACATTCTCCACGGCTTGCAGGAAAGAATGGTTGCGTGCCAAAGCCGTATCAATATAAGCTTTCAACTGCTCATCGGGGAAGAAATCCCTCCACGACAGGCGGACCATGCCGCTGTCCGCCTCCAACAAATACGTGTCAGGCAGGACGACCTGCTCGTCTGCAGTCAGAGCCGGAGCCTTGCAACCGGGCAGAAACATCAAACTTACGAATGCTGCACAGAGGCAGGTAACACTATGCTTCATCATCTTCTTCATCGTAATAACGTTTTTGGTTTTTAACAAGCCTTGCGGAAAGGCTCTCGAAGATTAAGTACAAGCCGGGCACCAGGAAAATGCCGACAAGGGTTCCGATAAACATGCCGCCCGCCGCAGCCGTGCCGATGGAGCGGTTGCCCAGCGCGCCCGCCCCGGAGGCCATTATCAGCGGGATAAGTCCGCAGATGAAGGCGAACGAGGTCATCAGGATGGGACGCAAACGGCTGAGCGCGCCCTTGATGGCCGCCTCGCGGATGGTCAGGCCCTGGTGGCGGAACTGGTTGGCCATCTCCACAATGAGGATGGCATTCTTGCCCAGCAGGCCAATAAGCATGACCAAGGCCACCTGCGCATAGATGTTGTTCTCCAGCCCGGCCAGGTAGAGGAAGAGGTACGAGCCGAATATGCCCGCCGGCAAGGACAGCAATACGGGGAAGGGCAACAGCAGGCTTTCGTACTGCGCGGCCAGCAACAGGTAGACGAACAAGAGGCAGATGCCGAATATCAGGAAGGTCTGCCCGCCGGATTCCTTCTCCTCGCGCGTCACGCCGGACCATTCGATGTCATAACCACGAGGCAAGACATCTTGGCAGATTTCCTCCACGGCCTGTATCACCTCGCCCGTGCTGACGTCGCCCTCGCCTTCACCGGTAATCAAGGCGGAGGTGAACATGTTGTAACGGGTGATTTGGCTGGGACCATACACGCGCTCCATGGTCATGAAGTTGGAGTAAGGCACCACGTTGCCCTCGTTGTTCTTGGCGAAGTAGGTGTAGAGGTCTTCCGGTGCCATGCGGTATTCGGGCGAGGCCTGAATCATCACCTTGTACATCTGTCCGAAGCGCACGAAATTGGACGAATAGAAACTGCCCACGTAGGCTTGCAAGGTTTCCATGGACTTGTCGAGGTCCACGCCCAGCTTGGCTGCCTTGGCCAGGTCCACCTTCAGCATATACTGGGGGAAGTTGGGATTGAATCCCGAAGTGACACCTTGCAGGCGCGGGTCGGCATTGAGTCTCTCCACCAACTCATCGGCCACGGCGGCAAAGTCGTGGAAGTCACCCGCAGTTTTATCTTGCAGGCGCAATTCAAATCCGCTGGCATTGCCGAAGCCGGGCACGGCAGGCGGCAGGAAGAACTGGATGTCGGCATCCTTGATGTCCGACGTGCGGTCGGCATAGATTTGCATCAGTTCCTCCACACTGGCCTCACGTTCTTCCCAAGGCTTCAGGTTGATCATGCCCATGCCATAGCTGGCTCCCTCGGTCTCGGTCATCAGGCTATAGCCCGCCAAGGTGGAGATGGTCTCAATCTCCTCGAAAGGCAAGAGGGCTGCCTGCACCTGGTTCAGCACTTCCTGGCTACGCTCCACAGTGGCTCCCGGAGGGGCATCCACGTTGATGTATATCATGCCCTGATCTTCGTTGGGAATGAAGCCGGTGGGCAATATCAGGTTGCTCCCGTAAGTGGCCAGCAGGAAGACAATCAAGGTGATGAACGTGACGGATTTCCGGTTGAGGTACTTGTGGATGCCCCACTCGTACTTTCGCTCGAAAGCAAAATAGAACTTGTTGTACCACACGAAGAAACGCCGTACCAGGGAACGCTTCTTCTTTTTCTCCCCTTTGCGCGACGGCTTCAGCAGCAGGGCGCACAAGGCGGGCGAGAGCGTCAGGGCATTGAAGCCGGATATGACGATGGCCACGGCCAGCGTGAGGGAGAACTGGCGGTAGAAGATGCCCACCGTCCCGTCCATGAAGCCCACGGGCACGAACACGGCCGACATGACCAGCGTGATGGCAATGATGGCGCCGCCAATCTCGCTGATGGCCGCCACCGATGCCTTGTAGGGCGACATCTTGTCGCGATGTATCTTGACATGGACGGCTTCCACCACCACGATGGCATTGTCCACCACGATGCCGATGGCCAGCACCAAGGCAAAGAGCGTGAGCATGTTGATGGAAAAGCCCATCATCTGCATGAAGAAGAAGGTACCTATCAGCGACACAGGCACGGCAATGGCCGGAATCAGCGTGGAGCGGAAATCCTGCAAGAAGATGTACACCACCACAAACACCAGCAGGAAGGCTTCGAGAAGGGTCTTGAGCACTGACTGGATGGAGGCGTCGAGGAAACGGGACACGTCGTAGGCGATGTTATAGTCCATGCCCGGCGCAAAGCTGCTCTTCTTGATTTCCTCCATGCGCTGCTTGATGTTCTGGATGACCTCGCGGGCATTGGAGCCGGGACGCTGCTTGATCATGATGGAGGCCGATGGACTGCCGTCCGTCATGGATATCATGTTGTAGTCCTCCGAGTCGAACTCAATGTCGGCCACATCCTTCAGGCGCAGCAAGGAACCGTCCGGCATGGCCTTCAGCACTATCTCGCCATACTCTTCCGGAGTGCTGAACTTGCCGGTGTATTGCAACACGTATTGCACCTGCTGGGGCAGCTTGTCCGAGCTGATGCCGGTCTTTCCCGGCGCCGCCTCGATGTTCTGCCTGCGGATGGCATCCGTCACGTCCTGAGGCACCATGTTGTAGGCCGCCAGGCGGGTGGGATTCAGCCAGACACGCATGGCGTAATCGCGGCTGCCCATGATTTCCACCAGGCCCACGCCGTCGATGCGCTTCAGTTCGCGCAGGATGTTGATGTCGGCAAAGTTATAGACGAACTTCTCGGTATGGGTGCTGTCCGAACTGAACACGTTGAGATACATCAACATGCTGTTCACTTCCTTTTCCGTCACCACGCCGGCGCGGATGACTTCTTCGGGCAACTCGTCGAGCACGGTGGTCACACGGTTTTGCACGTTCACGGCGGCCACGTCCGGGTCAGTGCCCACCTTGAAGTAAATCGTGGTGAGCGACATGCCGTCGTTGGTGCAGACGGTGGTCATGTAGGTCATGCCGGGCACGCCGTTGATGGCACGCTCCAGCGGGGTGGCCACGGTCTTCGACATGACGTCGGCACTGGCACCCGTATAGCGGGCCGTGACCGTCACTGAAGGCGGCACGATGTCCGGGAACTGCGTGATGGGCAACGACGAGATGGAGAGTGCCCCGAGGCAGACGATGATGACGGACAACACAGCCGAAAGTATCGGCCTTCTGATAAACAACTTGAACATGGCACGGCTTATTTTTTCAGGTTATCCAGCTTCATCTCCTCCCGCATTTCCTGGGCCGAGATGGTATCGGTCTTTATCTTCATGCCGTCCTTCAGGGTCTGCACGCCCTCGTAGACAATGGTGGTGCCCGGCTCGAAATCCTGCGTCACATAATAGTTCTGGTAGCGTTCGATGGGCGTGAAGCTCCTCACCTTGGTGACACTGGCGGAATCGACCACATACACGTAGGTGAAGTCCTGGATCTCGAAAGTGGATTTCTGGGGTATCAGGCTGATGTGGTCCATGCTGGTGAGCATACGGATTTTGCCGGTGACGCCATGCTTGAGCAGACCTTCGGGATTGGGGAAACGCACGCGGAAGGCGATGGAGCCTGTCCCGCGCTCGAAGTCACCCTCCACGGCCTCCTGCACGCCCCGGTAGGGATGGATGCTCCCGTCGGACAGGATCAGTTCGATGTTGTCCAACTGGCGGTTCTTGTCGCCCTGCAACTGGGCGCGGCGCCATTGCAGGTATTCGCTTTCATTTACCTTATAATAGGCGAACACCTCCGAGATGTCGCTCACGGTGGTCAGCAGGCTGTTCGGATTCACCAGGCTGCCCACCTTGTAAGGGATGCGGTCAATGTATCCCGTGAAGGGCGCGGTGATGGTGGTATAGGCGTAGTTGGTCTGCGCCAACTGGTAGTTGGCCTTGGCCTGCTCCACCTTCATGCTCACCACTTCCCGCTCCTTCTCCACCTGGTGCAGGCGGATGGGCGAGAAGATTTCCTTCTCCACCAGGCGTCCCACGCGGTCGGCCTCGTAATTGGCCATCTCCAGCTCCACCTGCGCCTGGCGGTAGTTGGCCTCGGCCTCCTTCACGGCTTCGGCATAATTCTCCGAACTGAGCTTGAACAAGGGTTGCCCCTTCTCCACCAACTGGCCTTCGTCCACCAGCACCTGCTGGACAAAGCCTTCCACTTTGGGTTTGATTTCCACGAACTGCACCGCCTGGATGTCGGCCACATACGAACGTGGAAACTCAATGTCCGTCGGGTTGATGACCACGACCGGAATCGTCTCGCTCTGAAGGACGGTTGTCCCGCCCTCTGACTGGCACGAAGCCCCCAAGGCAACGGCCACGAAAGCCCATGCGGCTTTCCTTGCTGAATGTAGCTTCATAAAAAGTCTGATATATTTGTTTGGATTAATTTTATGGATATGCACGTGAAGTCCGTCCCGACAGGGGACAAACGGATGACGGACCTTCTCATTTTACCAGAAAGCCGTCAACTTGCAATGGGGGGATAACTGCTAAATAATCAACAGGCAATGGAGCAGGCACACATCGGAATCCGTATAGGGAAACGTGTCCTGCAACGGAGGGAAATGAACGGGCCGGGAAGGCAGCTCCTGCAAGGCGGGTAGAACAGTCCGCAAATAAAAGACAGGACGGCACAAATGAGAATGGCGCAAAACCTGACGGCGATAATCCGGATCCGCCCATTCCTCATAAGCGCCACCGACGGCTTCCTCCTGCCCGGCATCCGAAACCGGAAGGGACTGTCGGCACGCCACAGGCGCAGGAGAAGCATCCAGAAGAGACATCACACTGCCCCCGTATATGTCGAGGTGCATCAGCACCAGCATCAACATACACAGGACGCGCAACGAATGACGCCTGACCTTCACCGGATATTCCGCAGATTTGTCCATTTACACGGGTTTGGAAAAACTTTAATGTCCCAAAAGTACGACAAATCGGCTTATAATTAAAATTAGCGAGGGATATTTGAGGAGTTTTAACAACTAATCGAATTACGAATAACCCGACAAAAACAACAGGGAACCCACAGACCATGTCCGAGGTTCCCTGCTATTAGGGATAAGGGATTACAATTATTGAACTGTCAGCTCTATATTATCATTCGTATTGAAATAGCCTTCATTTCCGGCAGCATCCCACGTTTTCAAGTCTACTATATAATTACTAGATTCTACATTTTCAAACTCACCAGCCACTGTGGCAGACTTGCCGTCAGCATTTAACTGAAGTGTGACTTGCAATTTCTGTACTTCTGTCCAGTCCTTCTTTAGAAGCCTCAGCTCTGCATTATTACCCAAAGCTGTTTCATCTGTTATGACAAACTCATAAGAAATAGTCGTTCCTGAAACAGATGCAGTTACGGTAGCTGTAGGCGCAGTCTTATCCTCAGTCGGTTGTTCTTCACCACCTTCGTCCTCACCTGTTTCACCACTTTCTTCCTCGTCGGACATATCCACATTTTGATTTCCCCACTCACCATTATCCGTGTCTACTTCAAAGGTATAATCGCTGTTGGTCTGCGTATAATTGCCGGTAATGCCGGTTTGGTAGTTGGCCGTCAAAGGTACATTGGAAACACTAATGGGTTCACCATCGTTATACGCAAAAGTGATGGTAGCCAATTCGGAAGAAGCAAAAGCGTAGAATGAACCAAGCGTGCTACCTTCTGCTTTTTCTCCGGCAGGAACTGCGATTTCAAACTCATAATTTCTATCCCCACCATCCCCGCTTGCGATACCGGAGGCCATGACATCATACACAGAATTGCCGGCATAAGAGACCGTGATTTTATCGCCTTCATTGGCTGTGTATGCCGTCTTTTGGTTCAAATTGACTTGCGCCACGACACGTTTCAAGATGACACTGTTGTCTGCCAAAGCCTCGCCGTATGTGAATTCTTTTTTGCCGGCATAGGCCATAGATACATTTTTGTCACTATTCAAGGCCACCCAATGGAGGTCATTGACATTATAGGCTCCATCGTTGTAATCTGCCCAAAAGACAGCCGTATAAGTGGTTCCTGTTTCCAAACCATATTCCTCTCCATCCAGTTCAAACGTGCCGTTGGTTTGGGAAATGGTAGCACTGTTTTCATCATCAGGAGTTAAATCCACCTTCTCGGCACCGCTGGTACCTTTGTAAATCCCCATGACATAGCGTCCCACATTCGCATCCGCTTTCGTCATCGGTCCGTCCAGGGGCAAGGAAGCACGGAAGGAAATCACGTTGGAGTTTGGATTGATTTGTTCAAAAGTCTCTTCTTGGCCGCAAGAAGCCAGAACTACGCCTGCCACACAAAGGGCATAAGTAAAGAATCGTTTCATAATAGTTTGGTATTAAAATTTAGTATTGAATTCGTTATGAGTTTATGGTTAAAATTCCACATCCAGTTCGCCTTCCCAGCGGTCGTCCACGTTCATGCCGCCAAAGAAGGCCCCCGCCGTGAGGTAGTCACCGCTCTCCGTGGTTTTCTCACCGGGCATGTAGTCCACGATAACATCATCCACTTGACTGAAAGGCTCACCGGTACGCTTGTCCACCAAGGCGAAGGATACCGAGGTGAACGATGCTTGATCGCCACCGGCAAAAATATAGTCGCTGAAGAGGATGATCTCGCCTTCAGGCGTCTGCCGGGCTTGGGCCGTGAAAGTCTGTCCGGCACGGGCATCCACCGGCACACCGTCCCAGACATTGAAGGCGCAGGGAAAGTAACCATTGTAGATGCCTTGTACCTCGATATCTTCCCAGCCAGGCAAGTCGTTGACGCCCTGCATCCCTTCATACTTTTGCTGGTCTGCACCAATGACGGCGTAGGAAGCGAAGGGGCTGTTCATCGTGACGGCTTGCTGTACGGAGCCTTGTTGGGAGAGATCGGCTTGGGCGTGCAGATAGTAGGCACGACGGCCTGCATCGCCTGCCACATAAGGTACATCGCTGCTGAGGACGACGGCTTTCAGGGACGATGTGAGGTAGCAATGGTCCTCGTCCGGCTCACCGCCCGGCACGTAGTCCGTCCAATAGAGAAGATCATAGTCCAACTGCTCCAGATTGTCCAAGGTGACCTCGAAGGTCTTGGCATCCGCACCCACCATGGGGAAGAAGGCCCGGTGCACGACACACTGCCCGCTCTCCGGGTCGTAGACTTCGGCCACACAACGCAGGCGGTTGCCTGTGTTGCGGGTTTGAACAGCCAAGGCTTCCGGCAAACGGAGGTAAAGTCGTACCAAAGAAGGGGTTATCGGTTTTTGCCCCACGCGAATTGTGCAGATGTTCAAGCTCTCTTCCTCCACCACGACCCGTCTCCACCCGGTCAGCATGTCGGAATCGACTGCCTGTACGGACTCCAACATCCGGAATGCGTCCGCTACGGGCATTCCCATTGGCAAATGGCTTGGCAGGAGATCCTTGTCCGTACTTGCCACCAAAATGTAGAGATAGCGTCCGGGCATGGCAGGACGATAGGAATCATTCAGTTCGTCAATGGAAGAACTATGCAAGTATTCCGTCAGGCGATCGTCTTCGTTGAACACCAGCCAATGTACTTCACCATCAAGAACAGTTTCAGTCTCTTCCGTTCCTTTCACACTCAGGTGGAAACTGAGCCCTACGGGCGTATCCGGCTCTTCAGGAAAGACAGAGTCTCCGTCTTCACTGCAAGCGAAAAGTGAAAGGCACAAGCCTGCCGTCCAAAAGATGGAATGTAAGTTCTTTATTATCATAAGCTGTTGCTGACTTTCTCTTGTTGCTTCCGAATCTTCAGCTTACTTTCGCAGAGGATGTTCCGGCTGTTGTCGCCCACGCGGAAAGTGTAGGTACCGGCATCAGTCACCCAGGCAGACTTCTTGACATGGAAGGAAGCCAAGTCCTTTGCCGGGATACGGATGGCGAGCGTCTGGCTTTCGCCCGGCTGCAAGAGGCGGGTCTTGGCAAAGCCTTTCAACTCCTGCACCGGCTTGTCCACACTGCCTTTAGGCGCCGATACATAGACCTGGGCCACCTGCTTGCCGGCCGCGGCACCCGTATTCTTCACATTAATCTTGACCTCCACAACATCCTCCGCAGGCTTGTCACCCTCCTGAAGTTCCAACTTCAGGCCGTCGAAAGCGAAGGTAGTATAAGTCAGGCCGTAGCCGAAGGGATAGGATACCTCCAAGGCCTCTTTGTCGAACCAGCGGTAGCCCACGTAGATGCCTTCCTCATATTCCGTATAGTCTATGTTCTTGCGGTCGGTATGGTTGTCTCCCCAGCCGCCAATGTCCGGAGAGTCCAGCGGGAAGTTGGCAGTGGACGCATGATCGGTCAACTTCACGGGGAAGGTCATGGGCAGATGTCCCGACGGGGCAGATTTACCGGCCAGCATGTCGGCAATGCTGTGACCGATTTCCTGTCCGCATTGCCAGGGCAGCAGGATGGCATCGGGGATGTCTTTCCAGGAAGCCGTCTCAATGGCACCTCCCACGTTGAGCACGACCACCACTTTCTTGCCGACTTTGTGGAAAGCCTCGGCCACTTGGGCCACGAGTGCACGGTCATCGGCATCCAGGTCGAAGTCGGCGGCCAAGCGGTCACGACCTTCTCCGGATTGACGCTGGAGGGTAATGACGGCCACATCGTTCTGCTTGGCTGATTCGGCCAGTGCCTTAGGGATGAACTCCGGAGCCACCGGATTGCGTTGCCACCACTCCAGTTTCCACATCTTCTCATCATACTGCTTGAGATATTCTGTGTATTCGCTCACCACGTTATCGTCCAGGTGGAAGCCTGCACAACGCAGTCCCTCGACCAGCGACACGATGTAAGCCTTGTTGACATCGCCCGAACCGGTGCCCCCGGCGATGGGACGATAAGAACCACAACCGAAAAGGCCCACGTTCTTCACGCCCTTGAAGGGCAGCGTGCCACCTTCGTTCTTCAATAGGACGGTACCATCGGCAGCCGCCTCGCGCACCACTTGGGCGTGAGCCTTCAGGTCGGGACGGCTGGCAAACTTGTATTGTCTGAAGCGAGGCGTCTTGACCACATACTCCAACATGCGGCGCACACAAGTATCCACATCGGCCTGGCTGAGCTTGCCGCTCTCCACAGCTTCCACAATCTGGTTGATGAAGTCGGGCGAGCCGGGTTGTACCAAGTCATTGCCAGCACTGATGCACTTGGTGGCATCGAAGAAACCGCCCCAGTCGGTCACGACAATACCTTGGAAGCCCCATTCGTCACGGAGGATGTCCGTCAACAGGTCGCGGCGCGAGTTGGTGTATTCGCCGTTCACCTTGTTATAAGAACTCATCACCGTCCAAGGCTGTGCCTTCTTCACGGCAATCTCGAAAGGCTTGAGGTAAATCTCGCGGGCAGCCCGTTGTGACACGCGGGCATCTGCCCCGAGCCGACGCGTTTCCTGGTTATTGAAAGCATAATGCTTGAGCGAGGTACCCACGCCGTTGCTCTGCACGCCGTTGATGTAGGCAGCTGCGATATTGCCGCTCAACACGGGATCTTCGGAGAAATACTCGAAGTTGCGTCCGCAGAGGGGGTTGCGGTGGATGTTGTTACCGGGTGCCAAAAGGACATCCACCCCATATTCCAATACTTCATTGCCCATGGCCGTGGTGACCTCTTTCACCTTGTCCACGTCCCACGTAGAGGCCAGGCAGGTCCCGATAGGGAAACCGGTGCAGTTGTACGTGTGGCTGTCATAGTTGCGCTTGGTGTAGATACGCAGCCCGGCAGGTCCGTCCGCCATCACCGTAGGGGGGATGCCCAGACGGGGAATAGCGTAGGTGTTTCCGGCGGCACCGGGAATGTAGCGCTCGGTGTTGCCAATCTGGGTGCCTTGGGCATTTTGGTTGGCCGCCAGTTCACCGACCAGCAGCATGGCCTTCTCGCGCAAGGTCATGGCACTGAGCACTTCGTCAATGTTGTCGGCCCGGAGCTGGGGCGTTTGCGCCAGCGCGGCTGCGGAGAAAGCAGCCAAGGCCAAAGTGGTAATCATCTTTTTCATCATTGTTCTTTTAATTGGCATGAAAGTCTTTCATTTCCCCTTTCCAAGGTATTTCTGTGGAGAAACAATGTGTTTCCCGCCTCGAAACAATGTGTTTCCCGCCTTGAAACAAAGTGTTTCGCGCTTATGAAACAAAGTGTTTCGGACATATGAAACCATGTGTTTCAAGCCTATGAAACTACAGGCTGACAAGGTTTACCGCTTCCAAAGGTCATTTCCGTACTCTCATGGGGTTAGTCGTAAAGTTTGATTGTTCGTATCTTTTTACCTATTGAAAACTACTTATTTCACATCCAAAGTCAATGTGGCAGGCCGGACACCCTTGGCACGTGCCTCGAACATCATCTTTCCGGGTTCGTCCGAGCTTTGCACAATGGCCGTCAGGGCACCGCTGAACAACGGCATGTCCGGTTCGTGGAACAACTCCGTGCAAGTGGGGTCGCCGTTGGCTGCCGCGCGGAACTTGCCGGCTCCAGACACCTTGAAGTTCACATGACGCGTGTCCGTCGGCACCAGGTTGCCCGCCTTGTCCGCCACTTGCACCGTGATATAGACCAAGTCCTCACCATTGGCTTTCAGGGAAATGCGGTTGGCAGAGAGCACCAAGTGATGAGGCTTCCCAGCGGTGCGAACGGTTTTCTCATCCACGGAGCGGCCATTCTTGTCGTAGGCCACCACCTTCACTTCGCCCGGCCGGTAGACCACCTCGTCCCACATCAGGCGGTAACGGCGTTGGAGGGCCAAGCTGTCCGTAGAGGCTTCGTATTCCTCACGGGTCAGTTTACGGCGGCGTCCTTGGCTTTCACCATTGACAAAGAGCTCGGCTTCCGGATAGTCGGTATAGACATAGACGGGAATCTTCTTGCCTTCCTGCCCCTTCAGGTTCCAATGCGGCAAGATGTGCAACGTATGGTCCTGCTTGTTCCACAGACTCCGGTACAGGTAGAAGCGGTCCTTGGGCAGGCTGGCCAAGTCGAAGATGCCGAACACGGAGCTGTGCGAAGGCCAAGCATCCGTATCATACGGTGTAGGTTCGCCCAAGTAGTCGAAGCCGGTCCAAACGAACTGGCCAATCATCCACTCCCGGTCGTCGTCCATCAAGAAATCCAAGTCCGGCACGTTGGACCACGAGGCGTTCTCGTTGTCGTAGCTGTTGCTCTGGTTCTCCGGGTGGCAGACCATCACCTGACCGCGATACAACACGGGCCAATAGTAGATGCCGCGCGAGGAAAAGGTAGAGGCCGTCTCTGTACCGAGTATCAGTTTCTGCGGTAGCTTGTCATACGCCCGGTCATAGTGCTGGGGCTTGTAGTTGAAGCCGGGAATGTCCAGCGTGGCGGCAAAACCATTGTCCAGCACAGCACCAATCTGGTCCATGCCGCAAGTGACGGGACGGGTGGGATCCAGTCCATGTACCAAGTCTTGAAGCAAGGTCAGTTCCGAGATGCCGTCCGGCCCCCACTGCGAGGGGACTTCGTTGCCGATGGACCACATTACCACCGACGGGTTGGAGCGATACTGCTTTACCATGTTGGTGACATCGCGCACGGCCCACTCATTGAACAGTTTGCCATAGCCGTTCTCCGACTTGGGACGGAATCCCCAATCGTCGAAAGGCTCCACCATGAGCATCATGCCCATCTCATCGCAGATACGTACCAGTTCAGGGGCAGGCATGTTGTGGGCGGTACGGATGGCGTTGGCACCCATGTCTTTCAGCAAGGCCACCTGGTGGCGGAGTGCTGCCTCATTGACCGCCGCACCCAGTGGGCCAAGGTCGTGGTGATTGCAGACTCCCTTGAACTTAGTCACCTGCCCGTTGAGGAAGAAGCCTTTCTCGGGCACATATTCAATCCGACGTATACCAAAGCGGGTGTCGTAAGCATCCACCTCCTTGCCTTCCACGGCCAGACGGGTGCAGGCAGTGTAGAGGGCAGGCGTCTCGGGCGACCATAGGAGGGGCTGCTCCACCAAAAAACTCTGAGTCAACGGCTGCCCGTGGCTGACGTAGACATCCTTGGACGTGGCTACCACTATGCCCTCTGGGTTCTTAATGTCAGTGACGACTTCCACCCACTGTCCTTTCCGTGCCCCGTCAATTTCAAGCTGAAGCCTGACCGAAGCATATTCCGGCGTAACCGTAGGCGTGGTGAGGTACGTGCCCCAGGTAGGGATGTGTACCTTGTTGGTTCGTACCAAATGAACATTGCGGTACAGCCCTGCACCGGGATACCAACGCGATTGCTTCACTTCGTTCTCCAACTCCACGACCAGTTCATTCTCTCCCGGACGGATCAGTGAATCAATAACAGTATAGAACGAGTTGTATCCGTAAGGCCAAGCAACAGCATGACGGCCATTGATGCTGACCCTGGCATTGCTCATAGCCCCGTCGAACACCAGTGTATGCGTGCAATCTGTGGTGTCGGCAATCTCCAACGTGCGACGGTAGACACCCTTGCCAATGAAAGGCAGGCCGCCGGTGCGCCCGGTTTTCCAAGTCTCTTCTTTCTCCCCGTTCTGCTCCACGGCGACATATTGCAAGTCGTTTTCACGGGAGAAGGGGCCAAAGATGGCCCAGTCGTGCGGAATGGTCACCGCTTCCCAAGCCTCATCGGCATCCAGTCCGCCCCGATGAAATTCCCAGCCATCAATCAGGCGGGTCTCCGTGCGCTGAGCGGATGCGGGGAGTGTTGTGGCTGCCAGCGCGGCAGCCACAACCAGCAAGTTCAGCTTATTCATACAGGCTCTTGTTGAAAGGGTCTAAAGCTTCAGTGGGTTTGCCGTTGTCGTCGAAGGCACCTTTGTCGTAACCCGAATCCCGGTAGGTCTCCGGTTCCCAGTAGAATATGCCTTGGCAGTAGCCCTTGGTGTCGTTTATCATTCTGTCGAAGAGATGCTCAAAAAACTCTTTGCCTGTAGCGGGGTCGTTGCGTAACATACCGGTCTCCACAATCATGCAGGGCTTGCCATACTTTTCAGACAAAGTAATGATGTTGTTCACCACGGCATCGGTCTGACTTTCCCAAGTGCCGACTTCGGGATAGAACGACATGCCTATCATGTCCCAACTGGCATTGTTCAGCTGCAGTCCATCAAATACGCGGGTATAGATATCCAACAGGTCGGCGCGGTCGATGTGTACAATGACTTTGGCATCGGGATAGACCGACTTGACCGCATCATAGCCCGATTGTGTCAGGACGGCATATTGGCCCATATTGTTGTCGATGTTGCCCATGGGCCACAACATACCGCCCCGGGTCTCGTTACCCACCTGCACCCATTCCACGTCTATGCCTTCATCTTTGAGTGCGGAGAGCACATCTATAGTATGATCGGCCACGGCCTGCTTCATTTCCTCCAGGTTATAGTCTGCCCACGCGGCTGGGATGTCTTGGGTACCGGGATCGGCAAAGTCATCGCTGTAGTGAAAGTCTATCATCAGGCGCAAGCCTTGGTCGCGCACCCGCCGTGCTTTTTCCAATACATCCTCTTTCTCGCAGAGGTCGTCATTCGGACGGTCCACGAAGACACGCAGGCGGATGGCATCAAAGCCCAGTTCCTTCATCAGGGCAGTACATTCGCGCTCTTCCCCGTCTTTGTTGTAGAACTTCACCCCTTTGGCCTCGAACTCGGTGACACCGCTGATGTCGGCACCCGATGCAAATTCTTCTATTGAGACGGGCACGGGCGGATCCACCGTGGGACGTTCCTTGAATGCAGGCTGGTCGCCGAGACAGGAAGCAAAGGCGGCAGCCATGATAGCAGTGGACAGTGTAATTCCTATTCTTTTCATGATCATCGTATTTTAAGAGTTTATAAAGCCGTAAATGTATAAGTCATATTGCCTCCATCGTAGAGGTTGATGGTCAGGCGGTATCGGCCCGGTCCGGGGGGCAGGATGTTGTCGCCTTCCTGGTAACCCAGCACGCCTTCGCCCTTGGACTTGAAGTGGTTGTCCCAATTGTCGTCGGCCAGGATCTGCATACCCCAGCCCACTTCCTGAATGTCCAGGTCAGCCGTCCAGACTTTGGATTCCGCATCGTACGCCATCACACTCATCAGGTCGTGGTCGCCACGCACCACCAAAGAGGAGATGACCTGGTATTCCCACGTGTTGTCGGGCAGGCTTACGGAGTAGCGGTAGAGTCCTTCCTTGCCGTCTTGGATATAGATGTTGTACGAACTGCCGGACGCATCCAGCTCGAAGAGCGAACTCGGCTGCGAGCCATAGACTGTTTCGCGGCCCTCGGTAGCAAACTTGTAATTCTCCCACTCGCCCGAATAGTAGAAGCCGGTGTATTTGCCATCGCTGTTTGCGGAGAAGAGGCGGCACTTCACGTCATCCCAGTTGTTCGGGTCTATCATTTCGAGATACGGTTCGTAAGTAGCGACGGGCTCTTCGTTCACGGCATAAGTAGCTGTGGGCTGTTCGCCTGTCATATTGAAGGTCACCGTCCAATTTCCGGCCTCCGGAATAGAAAGAATCTGTCCGAAGTCGATGGGCTGGCTTTCCTCGCCGTTCTCGTTGGCTGTGCTATAGAGCAGAGTCGTGGCTGTCGCCGAGAAGGTTTCCGCTTCGGTGGTAACGATGTTGGCTGTCCAGGAATTGGCAGACTGCTTGAATGCCATGGCCGTGCTTGCACCCGAACTGGCTGTGAGGGTCATGCTGCTAAGGTATTCGGCGGTCCATTCCTCCGTGTTCGTGTCGGCGGTCAGTCGATAAGAACCCGCATTGCTCGGGAACCACAAGTTATAGAATGTCACTTGATCCGTACTCAACTTGAAGGCCGATCCGGGCACACTGCCCCACAAGGTGTTGTCGCGCTCCACAAGGTAGAAGTTCATCCAACTGGATGCAGCCACATACCCTGTGTACACACCATCCTCGCCAGGCGAATAGATGGATGCCAAAACAGTCTCGCGGTCCGTGGCCAATACGTCCATACGGTTGAAACGTATGCCATAGGGGGTCACATTAAGGATAATAGGCAGGCTATATTGGCTTTCCACATTGGCTGCGATATAATATTGCACGCGGACATACAGCGAGGCGGATTGCCATGGTTCATAGCCCAGGTTGATGAGAATAGGGTTCAGTTCACTCTCGGTGAAGGTGATGGTCTGCCCCTCCACCAGTTGCGATGCCACATCAGTGAAGTCCGGTGTGGCAGACATTTCCAAGTAGTGCTGCACGCTTCCGTCCGACACCTGATAGGCGGGGTTGTCCACGGCAGGTTCATAACTGCCCCAAGCGAATGTCACCACTTCGTTGTCTTCGTTCAGTCCTTCCATCACCACTTCGTCTGTTGATGAGGTGAGTTCTTTCGGCTCCAAGCCGTAGAAGCCTTCGAGCTTCGGCGTCTCAATGTCCGTCACGCAGGAAGCCATGCCTCCGGCCACGACGGCTGCCAGTAAGAGTTTATTCATTGTTTTCATTTGGATGCTGTATTTTTAATAATCTTGTTTCATGTTCGGATTAGCGGTCTGTTCGGCATACGGGATGGGGTAGACATTGTATTTGCTGTCTACGGCGATGCCATCGGGTTGTCCGCCCTTAAAGTCCCAAAGGTATTTGTCCGTCGTAAAGTAATCGAAGCGAACCAAGTCCGTGCGTCTCACCATCTCGATGGCCAACTCGCGGGCACGCTCGTCAATGATGAAGTCCAGCGTAAGATCACCGGCCTGGATGTTGCCGCTGGAGTTGCCATAAGCACGTTCGCGCACTTTGTTCACATAGCCCAAGGCTTCGGACTGAGTGACGTTGCTTGCACCACGCAGGTAGCATTCGGCCAACATCAGGTACACATCGGCCAGGCGAATGATGGGCAGGTCGGTGCAAACACCGTCCGTCTGTACTTCGGGTGCCCGACCTTCATCAGTCAGGTTGTTCCATTTCTTATAAAAGTAACCTACCGTCCCGTCGCCCACATCCGTGATTTTCGGGTCGCGATCCGTGGTATAGAACAAGTTACGACCATCGCTCTCCTCGAACTTCGCAGGAATCTGGCTACGGCAACGCATCATCTCCCAAGCTTGGGTAGGCACGCCCAGTTCCGCCCCACAGGCACTGTGAGTCTGTGCACAGACGATGTAAGTACTAGCCCCCCAGGATACACTCTGCACATTATCCACTGCAAAAGCGAAAAGGATTTCGTTGGTACACTTGTGGTTGTCCGCACCGAACAGACGGGTGAATTTGGGCTCCAGCGTGTTGTACCCCAATCCTATCACCTCCTTGCATACTCTGGCACAATCCTCGTAGTGATTACCGCAGCCGTATGCCTCAGCATTAAGGTAGACACGGCCCAGAATGCCATAGGCGGCAGCAGCACCGGCACGTGGATAAACAGGATGTTCGGGCAGCAGCGTGGCTACATCTTCCAGTTCGGCTGTGACGTAATCGAAAATCTGCTGGGCAGTATACTTCGGCGGCAGGTTTGTTCCCACGGGGAAATTCTCGTCCACGAAGGGGATGTCACGGAAGAGGTCCAGCGCATGAGAGTAAGCCAACGCCCGCAGGAAACGAGCCTCGTTTCTCATTTGGCGGAGTTCCTCCTGGTCGGCCTCACTGAATTGAGCAAAATCGTCATCGCCGGCGTTGCGGATGAACTCGTTGCAAAGGGCGATGGTATAATAGATGCGATAATAAGTGTCATACACCCACACATCGTTAGAATCCCATGACAGGTACGTCAATCCCGTCTGGTTGTCGGCGGCGAAGGAAATCATGGCCGCTTCGTCCGTACCGAGTTCCTGTAGGTTGAAGTAGCAACGCATATAATCGAAGCCACGGCTACCGGCGATGTCCGTATTACCACCACCCTTGTCCTGTCCGGCCAGGACGTACGAGCCATAAAGTTTGGCCAGCACTTGTTCGTAATTCGAGACCGAGGTATATACATCCTTCGGTGTCTGCTCAATATGGGGATATTGGTCAAGGTCGTCCAGACAACTGCCCATGCTGACGGCCATCAATGTTGCAGTCAGCATCCCTGTGATATTTCTGAGTATTTTCATTGTATGGGATATTTTTATTTGTTATTGAACGAATCAGTTAAAAGTCGATGCCAACGGAAAGCGAGAAGGTGCGCGGACGCGGATAGAACGAGCTGTCGCATCCATTGGGCACTTCCGGGTCTACGCCGCTGTACTTAGTCAGGGTAAACACATTCTGCACCATGGCACTGACATACAGGTTGCTGCACCAGTCAGAGAGCCGCCCAAAGGTATAGCGTAGCGAAATGTTGTCCATCTTGAGGAACGAAGCGTTCTCCAAATAATAGTCGGACAAGCGTTGACGGCTTTGGAAGCCTGTTTCCAAGTAGCTGGCGTTGAGGTTATTCAACTGATAGGTGTTGTAGCTCACCGTCTCCCAGGCACCCATGTTCATCGCATTGCCATTGTAGACGTAGTTGCCGATGTTGGCGCGCAGACTAAAGCCCAAAGTCCACTTCTTCCACTGCAGGTTGGTGCTGAAGCCCAGAATCCAGTCCGGCGTGGGCGATTTGCAGCGGTAGCGGTCGTTATTATCAATCACGCCATCGCCGTTGATGTCGGCATACATGCCCTCAATGGGTTTACCGCTGTCATCATACAACTGGTGGTAGAGGTAGAACATATAAGGCTCGTACCCTTCGGAAAGCACCTGTATGGCGTATGAGTCAAACGTCGGTCCGACAAGGGTGTTCACGGCAGCCGTACCCGGGGCGAGAGACAAGTTCTTGACCTTCATCTTCTGCCACGTAGCATTGACACTGATGTCCCAGTTAAAATCCTCGGTAGAAATGGGCGTGGCATTGAGGCTGATTTCCACACCTTGGCTGTCCACGTTGCCCACGTTAGTGGTCATACGCGAGTTGAAGTTAGCACCGGCAGGAACCGGAACTTCTGCCAACAGGTCTTTTGTTTTGCGGGTATAATAGTCGAAGCTACCGCTGAGGCGATTATCCAGCACAGCAAAGTCAAAGCCGTAGTTCCAAGAAGTCGTGGTCTCCCATTTCAGATTGCTGATATAACCTTGGGGACGGGACATGGGAACATAATGATCCTCGCCCATCAGGTAGTATGCGCCCGGATTACTCGTGTTGTACACCGGCATATACCCGTAATTGTTGCCGATTTCTTGCTGGCCGGTGACACCATAGCTCACGCGCAGTTTCAGGTTGTCCAGCCAAGTCACGTCCTTCATGAAATACTCCTCATTCAGCCTCCAGCCGATGCCGACGGAGGGGAAGTAACCCCATCGGTCATTGGGCGAGAAACGGGACGTACCGTCGGAACGCATGGTAGCCGTCAACAGATAACGATTGTCGAACGAATAGTTCAGGCGCCCGTAGTAAGAAATCAACAAGTGTCGTTGATCGGTGGGAGCCACCGTGCTCTGTACTTCACCGAACACGTTGTATTGGTCATACCCCACGGTCTTGGCTATCCAAGATTGGTAATCGTAGCCCACCGTGATATCGAAATTGCTCTTGATGTTCTCCACGTTTTTGCTGTAGTTGAGGTAAGCCGTGAACAGCTTGTTTGTATTGGTCTGGGGACCGTATTTGTTGTTCGAGCCTCCAACCTGGTAGTTCATGCCCACGCCATCCGGGCAATAGTAGAGTCCATATCCCTCGGCATAGTCCAGCCCCAGCGAGACATGCGCCTTCAAATCGGGCAGGAAGTGAAATTTGTAGTCGATGTCGAAGTTGCCGATGACGCGTTTCACCTCGCCTTGATGGTTTACATAGTCCAGCAGTCCCACCGGATTCAGGGTAGCATCCGGCACACCACCCGGGCTGACGGATTCGAAATAGCCGCCGAAGCGGTCGTTGCCAGAATAGACAGGCACGGTCGGATTGAAAGAAGCTGCATTGTAGATGGCACCGGTGTCTGCAAAGCGGGTCTCGCTGACCGAACCTTTGGCATTGAGCGTAAGCGTCAGATGGTCATCGAAGAAAGAGGGATTGAGCACTACGCTGCCGGTGTAACGCTCCAGTTTGTCCGAGCGCAAGATGCCAGCCTGGTTCAGATAGCCCACTGACACACGGAAGGGCAGGAAACCAGCCTTGCCTGACACACTGACATTGTTGTCCGTGGCAAAGGCGGTGTGGAAGATTTCATTCGTCCAGTCCGTGTCAGCCGTGCCCAACAAGGACTTCTGAGTATCAGAACCTTGCTCGTTGATGAGAGAACGGAACTGGTCTGCACTGAGCACATCGGACGTCTTGGTCTTTGTGGAGAAAGAATTGTTGGTCACGAAGCCGACTTTCACACGGTCGCTGCTTCCCTTCTTGGTGGTGATGAGCAATACGCCGTTGGAAGCACGTGAACCGTAAATGGCCGTGGAAGAGGCATCCTTCAGCACGGTCATGCTTTCAATGTCAGCAGGATTGATCATACTCATGAAGTTGCCGCTACCGGTGATTCCGCCGCTTTCCAAGGGCACGCCGTCCACCACAATCAGCGGATCGTTGGAAGCATTCAACGAAGCACCACCACGGATGCGGATAGTGTTGCCGGCCGAGGGCGAACCACCCGAACTCATAATTTGCACGCCCGAAATCTTTCCGTTGATAAGTTGTTCCGGTGAATTGATAGTACCCCCGTTGAAGTCATCGGCCTTTACCGTGCTGACAGAGCCGGTCAGGTCGCTTTTGCGTGTCACACCATAACCTACCACTACTACTTCTTCGAGCAGTTGGTTGTCCGGTTTCAGTTGCACCCGAATCACGTCCGATGTAATGTCCACAGTCTGCGTGATGTAGCCTACATAGGAAATGGTCAACTGTTTCACTTCGGCAGGAACCTTCAATGTGAAGTTTCCGTCAAAATCGGTAATGGCCCCTGCGGAGGCATTTACAGCTTTGACAGAGGCTCCGATGACGGTTTCTCCCATTTCATCAATGACGGTGCCCGTAACCGTCTTTTGCGTCTGAGCGTATGCCGATGCGGGCAAAAGCAGGATGGCAAGCAGCAGTCCAGCCAGCCAAGTCTTTACATCAGTTGCTCTTTGTACATGAATCATAGATTTGCATGATATTAAATTAATAAATAATGTCGCATTACCCAAATTAGGAGTCACGCCGTTCCGCCATGAAGCCTTCTTTAGACGAAAGGAACAGAGGCCGGAGCTTTGATTGTCCGAGAACAAAGGTAAGGGATATCAAAAGAACAGGCATTCTTTTTTCGGACAAAGGATGCCACAATTCGGACAAGACACCGCTCAGACGCGTTATTGGGGGCTTTTGTCCGAAATCAGATAACAGATTGCCCCTCCGGAGGGTACTGGCTGGGCTTCACTCCAAACTTTTCCTGGAAACACTTGGCAAAATAAGAGGCGGATTTGAAGCCTACCATATAGCAGACTTCGGACACGGTGAAGCGTTTTTGACTGAGTAGCATGGCGGCTTTCTGGAGCCTTACGCTGCGAATGTAGTCCAGCGGGCCCATGCCGAGGTATTTTTTGATGAGACGGTAGAGCTGCTTGTTGGGGATGCCGCTCTTCTCGCAGACCATGTTGACGTTAAGGTCAGGGTCGGAAATGTTGTCCTCAATGATTTGGGATACTTGGGCCAACAGCTTCTCAGATGCCGACTCCGCCTGGATGGGCTTTGCCTCGGTGATAGCCTCAATGCGGATGGACTCCTGCAACTTGGCGCGCACCTGCAACAGATGAGCTATCCTGCCCTGCAACACGGAAGGCACAAAAGGTTTCTCCATGAAGATGTCCACGCCCGACTTGACACTCTCGCTCTCCGTATCGTTGTCCGACTGTGCGGTCAGCATGATGGTGGGGATATTGGCCAGGTGGGGATTCTGCTTCAGGCGCCGTATCATTTCCATCCCGTTCATCACCGGCATCAATTCGTCCGTAATAATCAGATCCGGAAGAAAGGAGGCGGCCAAAGACAGGCCGGCACGCCCGTTCTCTGCCATCAGACAGGTATAGTCCTTCTTCAGCAGGTCATGGATAAAGGCGGAAATCTGCAGATTGTCCTCCACAATCAAGATTTTTGGCTTGTTGTAATCGGCATTGTCCGTGCAGTTTTCTGTCTGCTCCACGAAGGCTTTCTCCGACAAGGGCATGGTGATGACAAAGGAAGTGCCCTGCCCTTTTTCGCTATGCAGTTCTATCCGACCGTTCATCAACTCAATATATTTCTTCACCAAATACAGGCCGATGCCGGTACCTTCGCGCATCTTCGAGGTGGAAGGCGCACGGAACATCCGTTGAAACACCAAAGGCTGATCCATTTCGGCAATGCCCATGCCGTCATCCGACACCACGATGCGGATATTCCGGTCATCCAGACTGATGCCGCACGAAATGGTGGCGTTGTCTTCCGAATACTTGCAAGCATTCGAGAGCAGGTTGTTGAGGATAGATTCCAGTTTGACCGCATCGGCCTCAATGGCAAACTGGGGTACTGAGGAATAAAATACGAACTTCTTCTGCGGATGGCTTTCCTTGAAGGACTCGAAAATGCTTTTGCAGAAGTTTACGACATTGAAGGTGGATAGTATCAACCCATCTTCCTCGTCATTTTCCAGTTGATTGATTTCCAGCGTGCGGTGTATCAAGCTGTTGAGCCTGACCGCGTTTTCATAGACGGTTTCCAGGCTTTTCCGAGCCTCCTCATCCTGCGCACGCTCCTTCAGCACGCTCACTGGTCCCATAATTAGGGAAAGCGGCGTCTTCAGGTCGTGCGAGATATTGGAAAGGAATGTCAGCTTCCGCTCCACAACTTCCAACGATTTCCGACGATCCTCTTCCTGCAGAAGACGAGCATTGCGCCGACGCATATACCATATTATATAGGCCATGATGGAAAGTATGGCCAAGACGTACAGACAGAAGGCCCACCAAGACAGGGGCCAGGGAGCCTGCACATGCAAGGGCACCGCATACGCCGCCCCCAACGTGCCCACGGTCTTCAGCAGGATGTAGTAGTCTCCCATCTTGAGTTCCGACAAGGAGATGGTGTTGAACTCCTCGGGCAAAATAATCCACTTGCCGATGGTATCCGTGCGAGACTGGGCCAACTTATAGTAATACCTTTGCGAAGTACCTGGAGTATAATCCAAATTGCTGACTATCAGATTCAAACTTCCGTGGCTGGGCAAAGTCAGCCCTTGTTTCCCAGGAAGCAGACGGGACAAGTCAAAGATTCCGTTCCCCATGTCGGCCAGTACCATCTTTATCACAGACCTGTCCGCTTCATCATCCAGCTTCTGGGGAGTGATTTCCACGATTTCATCGTTTCCTCCCAGATACACTTTCCGAGTCAAGGAATCGGCATATATGGATTTATAGGACTTCTGCGGGATAGGCAAGAGGTCCACTTTGAAACTTTTCCCGTCAATGCTCCAGACATTGGACACGGTGGACACCCAAACACCCTCCCCAACCCTTTCAATGGCCAGTACGCTTTCATCCCCGTCGGTTCTGGGAAATTTGATGACGCGTGAAGCCCCCTCCTTGGTGAATATAACAACTCCTCCCTTGAAAGCGCACCACACTCTCCCATGTCCGTCTAAAGCAAGCTGATTGGGCGGATTGCCGGTCATAGCTGTTATGGGGTATGTCACCACCTTCCCGTCCGGTTGGACTTCTGTCAGGATGTCATCATTGAAACATAAAATCCAGATGTTTCCGGAAGAATCTTTTACCACCTTGTTAACCAGATTATTGTTCAGATGCAATGCAGTCCCCTTAAAATTTGGGGAGGCAACATTGACAGACTGATCAGCCACAATGACTCCTCCCGGTATATCAAATTTAGATTTAGCCACATAATGCAGGCCCCCCAAGTAGCTTCCAATGAGGAAATGAGCATCGTCTTCTTCTAAGGCATATACCCAATTCGTAGCATATTTCCCCGCTTTGTCAACGACATGAAACACATCAAAATTATCGGTCTTGGCATTGTAACGGTTCAAGCCGCCGTCTGTGGCAAACCAAATGTTTCCCCTGGCATCTTCCTTGATAGCCCTGATGTGGTTATGGGACAACGAATGAGGTTCGCCTGAAGCCTTATACCACTTGGCCGGTTCGTTTTCTGCAAGCTTGATGATACCGTTTGTCCCGTTGATCCACAACGTCCCTTGTCTATCCCTATAAATGGAATGTATGTCGTTTCCTTCACCCGACCGCGTCAACCGGCTTAGCCTGATGGCACGCAACGCGTTGGAGTTTGCAGCTATGGAGAACCCTACTTCATGCCCAGCCCAAATGTTGTTGGCTTTGTCCGAACGGATGCACCAAATTTCATTGTTTGCCAGCGTCTGTTCTTGCCGTGAATCGTGGACGTATTGCCTGACATTATTCCCTTGCAGATCAAATATCCCCCTGTCTGTCCCAAACAAAAGATGTCCGTCTTCCGACTGTGTCAGACATTTGATATTGTTCCCTTTCAACTGCTCTACTTCCTCGCAAGCTCCCGACACGGGGATGTAACGGTACAAATGCCCTTCCGTGCCAATGTAGATATGTTGCTGGTCGGAAGTCTCATACAGGCAATTGACAAATAGGTTCTTGGAGGACTTCCCTTGTCCTTGGAGGTTGACTTCCCTGAAAACACTGTCTGCCGGATTCCAGCGTGCCAAGCCATCGTATGTCCCTGCATATAAAATGCCTCTGCTGTCCCTCAATATAGAATAAACAGACTTATGCGGCAATCCTTCAGACACATTTTTAACCTCCCGGTTACTTAAGTCGCAAACAAACATACCATACAGGCTGCCCATCCAAAGTGTGTCGCCGTCTAACAACAAACATCTGATTTCTTTGATGGGATCGGCTACGGAGTAAGGCTCGAATGTATTGGTGCGAAGTGAAAATGCCGTCAATCCCGTGTTAGTTCCCAACAACAATGTACCATCATATTCGGTAATGGAATATACTGGATATCGGGATATTCCGCTCTCGCTCACTGCGTGCGTCGTCACCCCGTCGTAGAAAAACAGCCCATTATTCGTACCTAACCAGACTATGCCCCTGCTATCCATAAAGAGACAATACACGGACATTCGCTTCTCTTGCACTGAGAGATTCTTCCAAGCAAGTCCCGGCTCTGAAAGAACGGGAAAAGCAATGCAATCCACCCTTATGCACAACAATATCACAAAGGCCAACAATTTCGCAAAAAGGATATATCTGCTTGCTTTCATTTTCTCATTCAGATAATGGTAAATAGATTTCAATGCGCAAATTTACAACTTTTTGCCGAATCTACTCACTCATCAGTCGCAAAAAAGGCAGGCACCCCTCGCGGGCACCTGCCTTTCCAACAATCTTTTTTACCAATTAAGAACAAATCCAAATTTACTTCACTGCTTCCAGATAGAGTACGCGGCTGGCGTAGTCATTCTGTTTATGGTAATCCACGATGTGGTTGTAGGGGATTTCCAGTCCGTTGGCCATCAGGTAGGCACCGCTGTAGACCTTGCCTTCGCAGGAGAGGGGCACGTTGTCGATGCGGTTCAGCTCGTGTACCTTGTAGAGCTTGTCGGGGTCAAGGCCGGCCATCACGACACGCGGCAGGTGCTGGTTGACGAAGTGCTCGGTCTTCCACCAATAGAAGACGGCTTTGTCCTTCTCCGGCGTGACGTACATCAGCGAGGCGAGGCCCAGCTTGTCGTAGGGAGACACCAGGCGGTAGAGGTCGCCCAACTGCACGATGGGGCGAATCTGCTTGTACTCGGCGATGGCATTCTTGCAGAGGGCCTTCTCCTCGTCCGTCATGTTCTTGGGCTGGATTTCCATGCCCAGTCGTCCGCTCATGGCCACGTCGATGCGATATTTCAGCGGGATGGTGCGGAAGGTCTGATGATTGGGCGCGGCGCTGATGTGCGAAGCCATGGCGATGGCGGGGAAGAAGTAGGACGTGCCCCACTGCATGTAGACGCGCTGCAGGGCGTCCGTATCATCGCTCACCCAGAACTCGTCGAACCACGGCAAGATGCCCCAGTTGGCACGGCCGCCACCGCTGGCGCACGCCTGGATGGTGAGGTCGGGATACTTGGCGCGGATGCGGTCGCAGACCTTGGCGAAACCGCGGTGATACTCGATGTAGAGGTGGCTCTGCTTGTCGGCAGGCAGGTATTGCGAGCCGTGGTTGGAGATGGGCATGTTGGCGTCCCACTTGATGTAGTCAATCTCCGGATACTTGGTCATCAAGTTATCCACCACGCCGAAGACAAAGTCCTGCACTTCGGGATTGCTGAGGTCGAGGACAAGCTGCGTGCCGCCACGTCCCAGGACGGGTTCGCGTTGCGGAGCCTTGATGATCCACTCAGGATGCTGTTCGTAGAGTTCGCTGACGGTATTGGTCATTTCCGGTTCAATCCAGATGCCGAACTCGATGCCGTGCTTCTTGGCGTCGGCCAGCAAGCCTTCGATGCCTTCGGGCAGCTTGCGTTGGTCCACCACCCAGTCGCCCAAGGAGGAATTATCCTTGTTGCGCGGATATTTGTCGCCAAACCATCCGTCGTCCATCACGAACAGTTCGCCGCCCATGGAGGCGATGTCCGCCATCATCTGGTCCATGCCTTCTTGGTTGATGTCGAAGTAGACGCCTTCCCAGCTGTTCAGCAAGATTTTGCGCAGCTTGTCGCCGTTGGCCAGCTTGTATTCGCGCCCCCAGCGGTGGAAGTTGCGGCTGGCGCCGCTCAAGCCTTCGTCACTGTAAGTCAAGGCCAGTTGCGGGGTGACGAACGTCTCGCCCTTCTCCAGGTGATAGGCGGAGTTGTCCTCGTTGATGCCCGCGAAGAAGTGGTGGTATTCATCATCGTGCGTGTCGATGCGCAGCTTGTAGTTGCCGCCGTAGCAGAGGGCGGCGCCGATGACGCGGCCTTGGTTCTCACGCGGCTGGCCGTCCAAGGAGAACATCACCTCGGCATGGTCGGTGTGCGAGTTGCGCGCGCCGTCCTTGTTCTTGATGACCTTCATGCCGGACACAAGCGGTTCCTGCACCAGACGGCCTTCATTGGCCCACGAACCGTGCAGATGGCTCAGCCACACCTCGCCGCGGCGGATGGGCAGGTAGGCGGAGGCAAACTGGTTGAGCGTGACGGGCTTCTTCTCGCCGTTGGTGATTTCCGTCCAGGCTTCGATGATGTCCACGTCTTTGTAGGCGCGGTAGCATACATTGATATAAAAAGGATAGACCTTGTCCTTCAGGCGGACGGTGGTCTCGGTGGCGTTGTCGGCATCGGTGGTGGCCACGTTTTCCACAGCCATCTGGAGGGTCATGTTGCCGTCGGCGTGCTGCACGGAGAGGGCCGTCTCGGTGATGCAGGTCAGGCCATAGACGGGATAGGCGGCATCAATGCCCCGCTCTCCCTCAAACGTCCGGAGGTCGGCATCGGTCAGCTTCTGGCCGTAATAGAGGATTCGCAACTCGCCACCCTCGGGCGCCGACAACAGCAGCGAGGTGTTGGGGGTGGACACGCATACGTTTTGGGCAAACAGGCCGCCGCTCAGGAGGCACAACCCAACGAAGGTCTTCATTCGTTTCTTCAGGTTCATGGTCACGTTTGTATTTTTTAGGTAGATTTACGGATGCAAAGGTAAGGGGTTTGAAGGGAACAAAATGACACCATTTTATCAATTTATGGTACATTTTTGATAATCTGCATGGCCAGCTCCGGTTTTCCGGGAGATTTGTCGCAGGAAATAGGCAAAATTACCTAAAAAACGAGGGGGAGGGAACCATATTCGGACGGTGATTGTTACATTTGCAACACGAACTTAAAAAGCGAAGATTATGAACAAGACGAAATTTACAGCATTATGCCTCTGCGCCTGCTTGCTCTTGGCGGGCTGCAACTCGTTCAAGAACATGAACAATACCGCCAAAGGCGGCGTCATCGGCGGCGGATCGGGCGCGACGGCGGGAGCCATCATCGGCGGACTGATAGGAAAAGGCAAGGGTGCAGGCATCGGCGCGGCCATCGGCGCAGCGGTGGGTGCAGGCGCGGGCGTCATCATCGGCAAGAAGATGGACAAGAAGGCGGAAGCCGCCGCCCAAATCGAGGAAGCCCAGGTGGAGCAGGTGACGGACAACAACGGCCTGGCCGCCGTGAAAGTGACTTTCGGCGACAATGTGCTGTTCGACTTCAACTCCACCGCCCTGAGCAACGAAGCCAAGGCAGCCCTGCGCCAGCTGGCGGAAATCCTGCGCGAGGATCCCACGACGGACATCGCCATCATCGGCCACACGGACAAGGCGGGCACCTACGAGGTGAACCTGAAGTTCTCGAAAGAGCGTGCCTACAACGTGGAAAACTACCTGCAGGACTGCGGCGTGTCGCCCCGGCAGTTCAAGGAGGTGAAAGGCGTGGCCTACGATGAATACGACGAGACGAAGACAGCCGCCGAGAACCGCCGCGTGGAGGTGTACATGTATGCCAGCGAGGAGATGATCCAGCAGGCGGAGGCGCAGAGCTGAGGAAGAGGACGAAATAACAGGGAACTGAACATTCATTATTTTTTAGACGCGGATTAAGCGGATTTAGCGGATATATTATTAACGTTTGAAATCCGCTCAATCCGCTTAATCCGCGTCTAAAAGATTATCTCCTTTCGATTCGGCGCATCCTAATTCAATACGCGTGTTCGCCCTTCTCTTCCAACTCTTGCACGTCCAGCTTCCGGTTGTTGATGCTGCGCCAGGCGTAGATGATGTAGGCCAGCACAAACGGCACGAGGATGGAGACATACGTCATCACCTTCAGCGTGAAGGGACTGGACGAACTGTTCTCGAGGGTCAGCGAGCTTTGCAGGTCCACCGAAGAAGGATAGTAGGCGGTGTGGTTGTAGCCGGCCACCAGCAACAGGGCGAGCACCGTCAGCACCGTGCCGATGCCTGCAAACCAGATGCCTTTGTCGAACCCGGGCTTCCACAGCGTGCGGACGATGCCCCACAACACGCCCACCACGCCCACAAGGAAGACGAGGAGCACCACGGGCATGGCCAGGAAGTTGTGCAGATACTTATACGGCTCCATGTAGATTTCGCCCGTGTCGGGACGCACCGCGAAACCGTCGGCCACCAGCGTGCGCACCACGAACGCGAGGAAGAAGACGAGGAACAACGCCGTGTTGCCCCACAACGCCCGGCGGCTGCGCGCCACGAGGTCGGGTTCGTCGATATTATTAATGAAGTAGAGCGCGCCGAGGATGCGGGAGAGGAAGAACACGGCCAAGCCGAGGATGACATTCCAAATATTGCCCAGCGCATCCAGCCCGTGCCAACCGTTGGCCCAGTAGCTGATGACGGGCATGGCTTCCGTCAGGTTGCCCTTGTCCACATAGAAGGCGGAGCCGGTGAAGAACGTGGCGACGGCGCCGCCCAAGAGGACGGGTCCCACCACGCCGTTGAGGATGAGGAAGGCGCGATACGTCTTCTGTCCCAGCAGGTTGCCCGCCTTGGACTGAAACTCATAGCTCACAGCCTGGAGCACGAAGGTGAAGAGGATAATCATCCACAGCCAATAGGCGCCGCCGAAGCTGGTGCTATAAAAAAGAGGAAACGAAGCGAAGAATCCGCCGCCGAAGGTGACCAGCGTCGTGAACGTGAACTCCCACTTGCGCCCCGTGGCATTCATAATAAGTTTGCGCTGACGCTCCGTCTTGCCCAGGCAATATAACAAGGTGTTTCCTCCCTGCACGAAGAGCAGGAAGACCAAGATGGCTCCCAGCAGGGAAACGATGAACCACCAGTAGTGTTGAAGAAATGTATAGGTCATGATAGCAATGTATGTTAAATCAAATGATAATTTATCGGTGTTTTTTGGCGCGGATTACGCGGATTTCACGGATATTTTTATTCTAAATCGTTGGATTCCATTGGCCATATAAATAATTAATCCTTGAAATCCGCGTAATCCGCGCCTAAACTAAATTCCTATTTAAGACGCTAACGCTCCACCCCCGTGCGTATCGCCTTCAGCATGATGCCGATCTCGGCAATGAGCAGGATGGTGAAGAGCAGGAGGAACAGGAAGAACGTCAGTTGCACGGAGCCGGTGTCCAGCTTCGAGATGGCCGCCGAGACAGGCAGCATGTCCTGTATGGCCCACGGCTGGCGACCGCATTCGGCCACCGCCCACCCCGCCTGTCCGGCCAGGTAGCCCAAGGGGATGGTCCACAAGGCCACGAGGTGCATCCACCGCAGCTTCGAGAGGTCGCGCTTGTACACCAAGAACAGCACCACGAGGAAGAAGAGGATGAAGTACCCGCCGAGTATCACCATGATGCGGAACATATAGAAGGTCAGCGGCACGTCGGGCACCAGCTCGTTGGCATCCTTGATGTAGCCATAGCCAAAGAAAGGCATGTTCTCCTCCAAGGTTTGACGGGCGATTTGCACCTCCGTGTCGTTGCCGGCGGCCTTGGCTTGGCGGTAGTTGGCAAAGGCGGTGATGGCCATCTGCCCGCGGGCAATCTTCTCTTCGGCGGAGAGGGCGGTCGTGCCGTCCTTCAACGTATAGCCACCTTCCAGCAAGTCGTTGATGCCGGGCACGAAGGCATTGGCGTCGCGCTCGCCCAGCAGGGAGAGCATCTTGGGTATCTCGATGCGCATCAGGAAGGGGTCCACGCCATCGTCGGGTGCCTGTTTCTGCGGGTTGAGGATGCCGAAAGCCACCAGGCCCGCGCCTTCCTGTCCGTCATAATATCCCTCCATCGCGGCGAGCTTCATCGGCTGCTTCTGCGCCACCTGATAGGCCGAGCCGTCGCCCGTCCAGGCAGACAGCACGGCAGCCACCAGGCCGACCCACGCCGCCACCTTGATGCTGGACAGGGCAAAGTGCTTGTCGCGCCGCTTCCACAGGTACCAGCAACTGACGCCCACCACGAAGATGGCGCCCAGCACCCAGCCGGAGAGGACGGTGTGGAAGAACTTGTTGACCGCCATCGGCGACGTGGCAACGGCCAGGAAGTCCGTCATTTCGTTGCGCGCCGTGTCCGGGTTGAAGGCCATGCCCACGGGATATTGCATCCACGCATTGGCCACGAGAATCCACCAGGCGGATATGGTCGCGCCCAAGCCCGTCAGCCAGGTGGATGCCAGGTGGAAACCTTTGCTTACCTTGTTCCACCCGAAGAACATGACGGCGATGAACGTCGCTTCCATGAAGAAGGCCAAGATGCCCTCGATGGCGAGCGGCGCGCCGAAGATGTCGCCCACGAACCACGAGTAGTTGCTCCAGTTGGTGCCGAACTCAAACTCCAGTATCAGGCCCGTGGCCACGCCGATGGCGAAGTTGATGCCGAAGAGTTTCATCCAGAAACGGGCCGTGCGGCGCCAGAAGTCGTCGCCCGTCCGGTAGTAAATGGTCTCCATCAGGCCCATGACGACCGCCAGGCCCAACGTCAGCGGCACGAACAGCCAGTGATAGATGGCCGTCAAGGCGAATTGCGCCCGCGACCAGTCGATTAACGAGGGATCAATGTGTCCTAACATACGAATCTGTTTTTTAAGTGAATGTCAATACTTGATGAGGATAGAAGCCGGATAGATGCGCTCGCGGTCGTAAAAGGTGGCGAGGCTCTCCATCATAGTGCCCACGTTGCACGCCACACGGCCCCGGTAGACCTGCTTGCCGTTGACGTACACCGTCACCTCCTGCCTGAGGTCCACCAGATGCTCGTCTAGGTACAAGGTCAGCTCGCCCCCGGTGGCAGGCACATAGGTGCGGGCAAACTCCAGCTCGATGCCCCACTTCGGGTCGGTGCGCACGGTTTGGTAATGCACCTCGGAGATGGCCAGGTCGATGCGGTTGCCGGCGATTTCCACGTCGTAGCGCGTGCGCAAGTCGCCGGGGCGGCGGTTGACCACGAGGTTGTAGAAGCCCGTGCGGTGCCAGCCGTCCATCTCGAAGTCCTCCCAGGAGAACTCCGTAGGCCACGGATTGCGCTCGAAGGCGCGCAGCCACGGCGTGGTGGGGCGGTAGTCGAAGTTGTGCCCCTGCCCCGGCAGGAGTTCGACGCGGTGGCGGTAGGCGTCCGGATGCAAGGCTTGCAGGCTGTCGAAGGCCGCCTGCACCAGGGCGGACAGCTCGTTGCGGTAGAAGCCTGTGTCTTCCGCGCCGGTCAGCAGGCTGAAGCCGATGTTGCGGCAGTTCTCGGCAGGCGCGTTCTTCAGCGGCTCGCCCCCCGCCATGGGACCGGCGGCTGCCCAATAGTCGGCGTAGAAGGATGCGAGGCGTTGGCTGCCATAGCCGCCTTCGGAGATGCCGAAGACGTAGATTTTACGCGCGTCCAGCCGGTCGTCCAGCATCAGTTGGCGCAGCAGCCAGCTCCACGCCCACTGCTTGGAGCGTTGCCACCAGCGGTAATATCCGCCTTCGTTGGGGATGCGGGGCACGAAATAGGCCGAGGGGGCATCCTCGAACAGGGTGGCGAACTTCAGGCCGTTGCTCCACTCGCGCTCGCGCGGGCCGGAGCCGTGCAGGTAGATATAGACAGGCCAGCCGGCGGCAGGTTGCGCGCCCTTGCTGCCCCAATAGTAATCCATCGTGGCGGCAGGCTCCAGCGAATCCGGCAGGGCGAGGGCGCCCTTCGTGTCGGCGGTCAAGGGGAGAAGCGGCGGCAGCTTGGGCTCGTCCAGGCGGGCGTTGGCTTCCTGCCAGGCCGTCCAGACGCGGTCGCGCGCCGGTGCCAGCGCGTCGGGCGAGAGGGCATCGCCTTGTGCAGGCGTGAAGACGGACGGTTGTCCGATGCGTTGCGCGAAGTAAGCCGCCATCTCCTGCGGCGTCTGTGCGGACAGGCCCGCCGTTGCCACGAAGGCAAATCCGCAGGCCAGCGCGCGGTAAAGTTGAAGTCGTTTCATAAGCGTATGTTTGATTTTAAGCGATTATCGTCAAGGGGACGGCATACGTCCTATCAGTTCCCGGCTGACAAACTCCTCCTCGCCCAGCCCGCCGGCAGACTGACGGACGAAATCGGGGAAGAAGAACAGCTTCAGGACCACGAACAGGACGAACAGTTTCAGCAGGATGATGACCCACAGGACGCGCCCCCACGTCATAGCGCGGAAGCCGTCGCGATAGAAATGCCAGATGTTTGTCACGATACGTCTCATAGGCTATTGCATTTCATCCCACCCGACAACGGGTACAGGGGGACACCGGTCTTAACCGATACAAAAATAGGACTCTTATCCTTAACCGCCAAGAAAAGGCCGGGAAAAATGACGTTCGTCGATGAAAGAGAGGAGACGGGCGGCAGAATCGCCCCCATCGTCTACTTGTTTTGCACATCCGCCCGACACTCCTTTCCTTTGCAGCGGAAAAATAATCTGATTAGGAAAGGATATGAGAAAGGTAAAAAGATTGATGGCTGCCGCTTGCCTCTGCCTGTGCTGCACGACGCTGTGCGCCCAGGAGGCGGCGACGGCGGCGACGGGAGACAGCCTGCCCGCGCGGTGGGACCTCGAGACGTGCATCGACTATGCCCTGCGGCACAACATCACCATCCGCCGGAACCGCATCAACGCCGAAAGTTCCGCCGAGGACGTGAGGACCGCCAAGGCCGAATGGTTCCCCGCACTGAGCGGAAGCGTCAGCCAGCGCATCGTGAACCGGCCGAACATGAACAACGGCACGATCATCAGCGGAGACAATATCAGCACGAGCCAAAGCGCGACGTCGTACAACGGCAGCTATGGCATAGACGCGAACTGGACGCTCTACAACGGCGGGAGCCGCGTGAACGGCATCAGGCAGCAGCGGCTCAATGAGCGCATCGCACGCCTGGCGGTCAGCGAGAGCGAGAACAGCATCCAGGAGAGCCTCATGCAGGTGTACATGCAGATACTCTATGCCGCCGAGGCGGTGAAGGTGAACGAGGGCACGCTGGCCGTCAGCCGCGCCACGTGTGAGCGGGGACGCCAGTTGCTGGAAGCCGGCAGCCTGAGCCGCGCGGACCTGGCACAGCTGGAGGCGCAAGTGGCCCAGGACAACTACCAACTGGTGACCGCGCAGGCCACCCTGCAGGACTACCGCCTGCAACTGAAGCAACTGCTGGAGCTGGACGGCGCCTACGAGATGGTGCTGGACCTGCCCGAACTGGGCGCCACGGACGTCCTCTCCCCCCTGCCCGCCAAAGACGACGTGTATCGCACGGCCTTGGGGCTGCGCCCGGAAATCGAATCGGGCAAGCTGAACATCGAGGCGGCGGAGCTGAACATCAAGGTGGCGCGCGCGGGATACATCCCCAGCATCAGCCTGACCGCCGGCATAGGCAGCACGAACGCCAACGGCAATGACTTCACCTTCTCCGAGCAAATCAAGCAGAACTGGAACAACTCGCTGGGCGTCACGCTGAGCATACCCCTCTATGACCGCCGCCAGACGAAGAGCGCGGTGAACAAGGCGAAGCTGCAGAAGCAGACCAGCCAACTGGACCTGATGGACCAGCAGAAGGAGCTGTACCGCACCATCGAGAGCTATTGGCTCGACGCCAGCAGCGCCCAGCAGCAATATGTCGCCGCCACCAGCCAGGTGGAGAGCGCGCAGGCCAGCTATGACCTGGTCAGCGAGCAGTTCAATGCGGGCATGAAGAACACCGTGGACCTGCTGACGGAGAAAAACAACCTGCTCAACGCCCAACAGGCGCAACTGCAGGCCAAGTACATGGCCCTGCTGAACGCCAGCCTGCTGCGCTTCTACCAGGGAGAACCGTTTACCCTCAACCGCTAAACATCAAACAGAATATCACGTATGGACAAGAAGAAAATCATCCTCACCTCTGCCGCCGCCGTCGTCGTGGCAGGCGTGGCCGTCTGGGCTTTCTCCGGCGGCGGGAAGAAGCAGGAGGTGGAGTACGAGACCGCCACGGTGTCGCGACAGGACATCTCGAACTTCGTCACCGCCACGGGCACCATCGAACCCGTGACCGAAGTGGAGGTGGGCACGCAAGTCAGCGGCATCATCGACAAAATCTATGTGGACTACAACACGGTCGTCAGGCAGGGCCAGCTCATCGCCGAGATGGATAAAGTGACCTTGGAGAGCGACCTGGCTTCGGCGCAAGCCACGTTTGACGGCGCCCAGGCGGAGTATGAATACCAAGAGAGCCTCTACCGCCGCAACAAGGGCCTGCACGACAAGCAGCTCATCAGCGACACGGACTACGAGCAGAGCCTCTACGACTTCCGCCGCGCCAAGAGCCAGTATGACAGCAGCCGCGCCGCCCTGGAGAAAGCGGAGCGCAACCTGAGCTACGCCACCATCACCGCGCCCATCGACGGGGTGGTCATCAGCAAGGACGTGGAAGAGGGGCAGACGGTGGCCTCGGGCTTCGAGACGCCGACGCTGTTCACCATCGCCGCGGACCTGACGCAGATGCAGGTCGTGGCGGACGTGGACGAGGCGGACATAGGCGGCGTGGAAGAAGGGCAACGGGTGGAGTTCACCGTGGATGCCTACCCGGGACGGACGTTCGCGGGACAAGTGACGCAGGTTCGCCTGGGCGAGTCGAGCGACGGCAGCGGGACGGCCACGTCGAGCAGCACGGTGGTGACATACGAAGTGGTCATCTCCGCGCCCAACCCCGACCTGAAGCTGAAGCCGCGGCTGACGGCGAACATCACCATCTATACGCTGGACAAGCGCGGCGTCCTGGCCGTCCCCGCACGCGCCCTGCGCTTCAATCCGGTGGAAATCCTCGTGGGCAAATCCGCCACGGTCAATGATAGCCCGGACGAACACAAGCTGTGGACGAAGGAAGGCAACACCTTCACCGCCCACCCCGTGCAGACGGGCATCACGAACGGGACATATACCGAAATCCTCAGCGGCATAGACGAGGGCACGACGGTCATCGCCGACGTGAAGATGGGCGCCATGCCCCCGCAGATGGGTATGCCGGAGGAGGTGGAACGCAGTCCGTTCGCACCGGGGCCTCCGGGACGTGACAAGGACAAGAAGAAAGAGTAAACAGGAAGTTAGTTTAGGCGCGGTTTACGCGGTTTTAACTGATTTATTATTTTATAGTCAATGGAATCCAACGATTTAGAATAAAAATATCCGTGGAATCCGCGTAATCCGCGCCTAAAAACACCGATAAATTATCATCCGACAACAATGAGCAAGACCGTCATCGAACTACATGACATCCGCCGCAACTTCCAGGTGGGCGACGAGACCGTCCATGCCCTGCGCGGCGTGACGTTCTCCATCAGCGAGGGCGAGTTCGTCACCATCATGGGCACGAGCGGCTCGGGCAAGTCCACCCTGCTGAACACGCTGGGCTGCCTCGACACCCCCACCAGCGGGGAGTATCTGCTGGACGGCATCAGCGTGCGCACCATGTCGAAGTCGCAACGGGCCATCCTGCGCAACCGCAAGATCGGGTTCGTCTTCCAGAACTACAACCTGCTGCCCAAGACGACGGCGGTGGAGAACGTGGAACTGCCGCTGATGTACAACCCCGCCGTCAGCGCGGCCGAGCGACGCCGTCGCGCCGTGGACGCCCTCGTGGCGGTGGGGCTGGGCGACCGCCTGGAGCACAAGTCCAACCAGATGTCCGGCGGACAGATGCAACGTGTGGCCATCGCCCGCGCGCTGGTGAACAATCCCGCCGTCATCCTGGCGGACGAGGCGACGGGCAACCTGGACACGCGCACTTCGTATGAAATCCTCGTCCTCTTCCAGCAGTTGCACCGCGAGGGGAGGACCATCATCTTCGTGACGCACAACCCGGACATCGCGCAATACAGCAGCCGGAACATCCGCCTGCGCGACGGCCACGTCATCGAGGACAAACTGAATACGAACATCCTCTCGGCGGCGGAGGCGCTGGCGCGGCTGCCACGGAATGAGGATGACTAAATAGCGCGCAAGCGCGCAATGCCAAACCTGTAGGGGCGACCCTTGCGGTCGCCCACATTTAGGGCGGGGGCAAGCCCCGCCCCGACAACGATAACTTAGCAATTACGCAACAATGAACGGAACAAACCTCTTCAAGATAGCCCTGCGCGCCCTGGCAAACAACAAGATGCGCGCCTTCCTGACGATGCTGGGCATCATCATCGGCGTGGCGTCGGTCATCACGATGCTCGCCATCGGCCAAGGCTCGAAGCGCAGCATACAGGCGCAGATAGCCGAGATGGGCTCGAACATCATCATGATACATCCCGGCGGCGAGCGGCGCGGCGGCGTGCGCATGGACCCCAGCGAGATGCAGACGCTGAAGCTGGCGGACTATGAGGCGCTGCGCGACGAGACCAACTTCCTCTCCGCCGTCAGCCCGAACGTCAGCAGCAGCGGACAGCTCATCGCGGGCAACAACAACTATCCCAGCAGCATCAGCGGCGTGGGGACGGAATACCTGGACATCCGCCAGCTCAGCATCGCGCAGGGCGAAATGTTCAGCGAGGCAGACATCCAGGTGTCGGCCAAGGTGTGCGTCGTCGGGCAGACCATCGTGGACAACCTCTTCCCCGGCGGGCAGGACCCCGTGGGGAAAGTCATCCGCTTCAACCAGGTGCCCTTCCGCGTCGTGGGCGTCCTCAAGGCGAAGGGCTACAACTCCATGGGCATGGACCAGGACGACATCGTGCTGGCGCCCTACACCACCGTGATGAAGCGCCTGCTGGCCCAGACCTACCTGGAGGGCATCTTCGCCTCCGCCCTCAGCGAGGACATGACGGACTATGCGACGGACGAAGTGACCACCCTCCTGCGCCGCAACCACAAGCTGCAGGAGGACGAGGACGACGACTTCTCCATCCGCTCGCAGCAGGAGCTCAGCTCGATGCTGAACAGCACGACGGACCTGATGACGACGCTGCTGGCCTGCATCGCGGGCATCTCGCTCGTGGTGGGCGGCATCGGCATCATGAATATCATGTACGTCTCCGTCACGGAGCGGACGCGCGAGATCGGCCTGCGCATGTCCGTCGGGGCGCGGGGCATCGACATCCTGGCGCAGTTCCTGATAGAGGCCATCCTCATCAGCATCACGGGCGGGCTGATAGGCGTCATCGTCGGCTGCGGGGCGTCGGTGGTGGTGAAAAACGTGGCCCACTGGCCCATCTACATCCAGACGTGGAGCGTCCTGCTGTCCTTTGCCGTCTGCACGGTGACGGGCGTGTTCTTCGGCTGGTATCCCGCCAAGAAGGCGGCACAACTGGACCCCATCGAGGCGATACGCTACGAATGACGGAAAAAATTCGTATCTTTGCCGCATGAAGCATACGGACGAACACCTGCGCTATGCCGAAGTCCTCATCCACGTCATCGGGTGGGGCATGGTCTTCGGCTTCCCCGTGCTGATGATGAACCGCAGCGGGTTCGGCATCACGTGGGGGGACTACCTGCGCCATGGGGTCGTCGTGCCGCTGACGTTCCTCGTGGTGTTCTACGTCAACTACTTCGTGCTCATCCCCCGCTACCTCTTCGCAGGGCGGATGCGGCAGTATATTATATATAATGTGTTGCTGGTGGCGGCTGTGCTACTGGGCGCGCACGTCTGGCAAGAGTTGACGTTCCGCCTGGACCAGCCCCGGCATCCGCGCCACATCGGGCCTCCCCGCTGGCTCTTCGTGGCGCGCGACGCCTTCTCCATGGTGCTGACCGTGGGCCTGAGCGTGGCCATCCGCCTCAGCAAGCGGTGGGCGCAGCACGAGGAAGCGCGCCGCGAGGCGGAGAAGAGCCGGGCGGAGGCCGAACTGAAAAACCTGCGCAACCAACTGAACCCCCACTTCCTGCTGAACACGCTGAACAACATCTACGCCCTCATCGCCTTCGACGCGGACAAGGCACAGGCCGCCGTGCAGGAGCTGAGCCGCCTGCTGCGCCACGTCCTCTACGAGAACCAGCAGCGCACCGTCGGCCTGGACCGCGAGATGGACTTTATCCGCAACTACATCGAACTGATGCGCATCCGCCTGGCCGCCAACGTGCGGGTGGAGACGCAGTTTGACATCCCCGACGGCAGCCGCACGCAGATAGCGCCGCTCATCTTCATCTCGCTCATCGAGAACGCCTTCAAGCACGGCATCTCGCCGACGGAGCCGAGCTTCATCCGCATCCTGTTCAGCGAGGACAAGGGGGAAATCCGCTGCGACATCACCAACAGCTACCACCCCAAGACCGGCGAGGACAAGAGCGGCAGCGGCATCGGCCTGGAGCAGGTCCGGAAGCGGCTGGAGCTGTCCTACCCCGGACGCTACACCTGGCAGCAGGGCGTCAGCGCGGACAAGAAGGAGTACCGCTCCATACTAACCATTAAAACCCAAGACAAGCCATGACGTGTGTGATTGTAGACGACGAACCGTTGGCGCTGGACCTGCTGGAAAGCTACGTCCGCAAGACGCCCTACCTGGAGCTGACGGGCAAGTATTCCAGCGCCGTGCAGGCGCTCCATGCGCTGGGCGACACGGCGGTGGACCTGATGTTCCTCGACATCCAGATGCCCGAACTGAGCGGGCTGGAGTTCTCGAAGCTGTTGCCGCCGGACACGCGCATCGTCTTCACCACCGCTTTCGACCAATACGCCCTGGACGGCTACAAGGTGAATGCGGTGGACTATCTGCTGAAGCCCATCTCCTACCCGGATTTCCTCCGCGCGGCGGACAAGGCGCGCCACTGGTTCGAGCGGGCGCGGCCCGCCACGCCGCCGGACGGGGAGATAGACAGCATCTTCGTGAAGAGCGAATACAAGCTGGTGCAGGTGGAGCTGCGCCGCATCCTCTACGTCGAGGGACTGAAGGACTACATCAAAATCTACGAGGAGGACAATCCCAAGCCCATCCTCTCGCTGATGAGCATGAAGGCGATGGAAGACCTGCTGCCCGCGTCGCAGTTCATGCGCGTACACCGCTCGTACATCGTGCGCAAGGACAAAATCCGCGTCATCGACCGGGGGCGCATCGTCTTCGGCAAGGCGTACATCCCCATCAGCGACAGCTACAAGGCAGCGTTCCAGGCATACCTGGACCGGCGGAGCTGGACGCCGCCCGCCACGCATCAGGAAGAATGATTAACTATATACGATACGAATGATGAAGAAGACAATCCTCGGGCTGCTGCTGACGACGGCAGCCTTGCTGGGCGCACAGGACGCGCAGGCACAATCGTTGAAAGACCTGTTCAACAAGGAAAATATCGAGAAAGTGGTCAACACCGTGACGAACAAGAACACGGCGAGCATGGAAGGCACCTGGACCTTCAGCGGCTCGGCGCTGGCCTTCGAGTCGGACAACGTGTTGCAGAAGGCGGGCGGGGCCGTGGCCGCCGCGGCGGTGGAAAAGAAGCTGGACGGCTTCCTGGACAAGATAGGCATCCAGCCGGGACAGATGAGCTTCACGTTCCAGGCGGACAGCACCTTCCAGACCGTGGTCAAGGGGAAGACGCTGAAGGGCACGTATGCCTACGACAACGACGCCAAGAAGGTGAAGCTGAAGTTCAGCAAGCTGCTGAACATCAGCACGACGGTCAACTGCACCTCGCAGGAGATGCAGTTGCTCTTCCCTTCGGATCGCCTGCTGGACCTGCTGACGTTCCTGGCCAGCAAGACCAATAACGCCACGCTGCAGTCCATCGGCTCGCTGGCCGAGAGCTACGACGGCATGATGCTGGGCTTCACGCTGAAGAAATAGCTCCCTGCGGGCGATTACCAGAAGCGGTTCTTGTCTGGATTATACTCGAAGCCTACGGACTTCAGTTTACGCACCAGTTCGTCTTTCTCCACGTCCAGGTCCTCGCAAAGCGCGTCCAGCGTGGGATAAGAATCACGCAGTTTCATGTTGATGAAGCTGTAGAGCATCATCGGTTCTTCGGGCAAGTTCATAACAATAATCTTTAATTACACAAAAACTAATACCGCCGCAAAGGTATGGAATTGCGCGGCAGGGCGGCTTGATTTAAGTCAAAATCGGCCAGCGGCTACTTCAGTCCCCGCTGGCTGACAATCACATAGATGACGACGGGCGCGCCCACGAGCGGCGTGACGGCGTTCAGGGGTATCAGGCCCGCCCCGCCGGGCAAGACGCACGCCAGGTTGCACGCCAGGGCCACCGCCGCGCCCGCCAGCATCGTCGCCGGCAGGAGAACGCGGTGGTTGGCCGTGGACAGCAGCAAGCGCGCCACGTGGGGCACTGCCAGGTCGATGAAGAGGATGGGGCCGCAGAATGCCGTCGTGACTGCCGTCAGCAAGCCCGCCACCGCCAACAGCACGTGGCGCACGCGCCGCACCCTCACGCCGAGGTTGGCGGCATAACGCTCGCCCAGCAGCAGGGCATTGAGGGGCTTCACCAACAGCAAGGCGCCCGCCAGTCCCAACATCACGACCGAGGCAAAGGCGGGCAACTGTCCCAGGGACACCCCGCCGAAATGGCCCATCCCCCACACCATGTAGGACTGCACGCCCTCCGCCGGGGACAGGAAGTTGAGCAACGACACGGCGGACGACGCCAGGTAGCCCACCATCATGCCGATGATGAGCAGCATCACGCCGCTCCGCACCTGGGTGGAGAAGAACAGGATGAGCGCCATCACCGCCACCGCGCCCGCCATCGCCCCCGCCAGCACGGAGAAGAAGCCGGACAGGCTGAACGCTCCCGCCGAGACCGTCCCCCCCAGCAGCAGCATCACCACCGCCACGCCCAGCCCCGCGCCGGAGTTGACGCCCAGTATGGACGCGCCCGCCAGCGGATTGCGGAAAGCCGTCTGCAACAACAGCCCGCACGCGGACAGCGCACTGCCCGCCAGCATCGCCGTCACCGCCTGGGGCAGGCGCGCCTCCAGGACGATGTAGCGCCAGCTCTCGCGCCCGGCGTCCTCGCCCAGCAGGATGCGGAGCACCTCCCCGGCGGGGATGTGCACCGAGCCTACGAGCAGGTTGGCGGCGAACAGCAGCGCAATCAATACGCCCAGCAGGGTGATAAGCAGTCCGGTCTTGTTCATGGGGCAGTCGCGTTATTCTTCCAGTTTGCAAAAGTAGCGTAATCCACCCAAACGCTTCATTTCGGGATGGAAAATCTGTATCAGGTCGGCCAGCAGCCAGTCCGGGCGGAAGGGCGTCTCCTCGAAGAAGTTGACGCGCGCGGCGTTGCATCCGTAGATGTTGCGCTGACGGAAGGCCTTGAACTGGGCATAGCCGTCATGTTCGGCGCGCAGGTCGGCGTAGGTCAGGTCGTGCTGGCGGTTGTATTTGATGAGCCATACGTCGGCGTCGCCCCCCCGGTCCAGCACGCTCTCGAAGGACAGGGGCAGCGCCCCGCTGGTCGGTTCGTCGGCAAACACGTAACGGCCGCAGGCGTCGGCGTAGAGCCGTCCCATCGGGCTTCCCCCGCCCGAGACGTACCACACCGCCCCGTACATCGTGTCGCTCAGCACGGACAGGGAAGTGGACGAGAGCAGTGCCCGCTGCTTCAGCCGCCGGTAGTTGTCCTCCACCACGGCAAAGAGGCTGTCCGCCCGCTGCCCGACGCCGAACAAACGCCCGTAGAAGCGCATCCACTCGGCCCTGCCCAGGGCGGAGGTCTCCAAGTAGTCGGCACACTCCACGATGGGGGCGCCCAGCTTCCCGATGCGGCCGTAGCCGTTGCCGTCCTGGTAGGGCGACAGGAGGATGGCGTCGGGGCGCAGCTCGATGATGCGCTCCACGTCGGGATTGTTCCCGCTGCCGCAGTCGGCCAGCCGCCCGTCCGCGTATGCCTCGCGCACGAAGGGGAGGTTGACGTAGCGCAGGTCGCACACGCCGCCGATGGCATCGGCTGCGCCCAGCCCGCCCAGCAGGCTGCAATGGACGGACGAGTAGACCAACGCCCGGTCGAGGGGCGTGCGCACCAGCGTGCCCTCCGGCAAGCCGTCGGGCAGGGGCTTGTCCTTGGGTGCCAGCACGTAGGTGTGCAGCGTCCGCAGGGTGTCCCACGGATTGCGCAGGGTGGCGACCGTATAACCGGGATAGTCCACCAAAATCAGGTTCGCGGCGTGGCGCAAATCCAGCGTATCGCCCCCTTCAGAAGCCAAAGGGGCCTTGCCCCTCCCGCCGCAGGCGGCGAAGAGGAACAAAGCCCAACCTATCATTACAAATAAATAACAACGATGTCGCATCCTGTGTACGCTTAATCCAACACCAGCATATTGACGGCTCCCACGCCCACGTCGAAGCTGCGCTGCACCATGCCGTCGGTGTCATACTCGTACACATAGCTGGGCAGGGCGTAAGCATTGGCGGGGTCGTCCACGTAGGAGGTGACGAAGATGTGCCCGTCGTCCGGGTTGACCACGATGCCGGCGGGATTGTCCACGCGGTTGTACTCAAACTCCGAATCCTGCTGGGAGGCCAGGACGGGGATGAATGCTTCGTCCGCCACGGCATGGGTCAGCACGTCGTAGGCGACGTACAGCATGTTCTCCCGCCCGCTCCAGTTGTTGTAGATGGTATAGAGCGTGTTGCCGGAGAGGCACATCAGCGTGACCGGCTCGCCCAGGTCGGTGGCTGTGCCCGTAGCCGTGTCGATGACCCACAGCGAGGCGGGGTTTTCCATATAGTCGCCCATGCAGCCGACAAAGAGCTGGCCGGAAGCAGCATGGCCTACGAGCTTGGTGGGATTCATCCCTACGCCTATCTTCCCCTCCTCCGTGAAGTCGTCCAGGCGGATTTTGGAGACGCTGAAGCCGCCCGCATAGCCGCCGGTGTAATTCAGGCCGTCGGAGTTGACCACGTACAGGTAGTCGCCCACGACTGCCATCTCTTCGGGATTGGGACCTACCTGCACCGTGTTGTCTATCGTGTTGGTAGCCGGATTGATGCGCGACACGTAGCCGTCGAACATGGAGACGTAGACGTATTCACCGTCGGTGACGATGTCGCGCGGCTGCGAGCCTTGTTCGGTTGTCGGGCAGATTTGCGCGATGCTGGCGGCAGTGTGTTTGTCCACCACTTCCACCGTGTTCGAGCCGGAAACGGCAATGTACAGGTTCTCGCCCAGCACTACGCCGTCCTGCACCGTCGAGCCGAGTTCGCGGCCGTTCGCGTCTTTGAAGACGTCATTGAAAAAGCAGTTGCCGGCCAGGTCGATGAAGGTCAGTGAGCCGTTGATGCTGTAGCCTTCGTTGCCGGTATTGAACACATAGATGCCCCGCTCGGCGCGGAACTCGGTTTCCTCCCCGCCGTTGCCGGGATTGTCGTCGTCGTCGCAAGCAACGAACAGCATGGGCAAAGCCAACGCCCATGCACAAAACTTCAAATACTTCATTACATTCATATTGCTTCTATGGTTTATAAGTGATTATATCTTCACGTCCAGCGTCAGCCGATACGAGCGGCCGGGCATGGGGTAACTCTTCACGATGCTGTATTGCTTGTTGCCCAGGTTCTGCGCGTCTATTCTCAGGGACAGCTCCGTCCGTTTCCAGCGGAAGGAGCGATACAACGCCACGCCGAACTCCACGTAGCCGGGCATCCGGTTGGCCTCGATGTTCTGCACCGTGGTATAGCGCTCGCTGTTGCCGGTGGCGTGGAGGGACAGGTTCACCCAAGGATTCTCCCAAGCCAGGGAAGCGGCGCCGGAATGCACTGGCGTATAGGGAATCTGGTCGCCGTAGTAGGCCGAGGCGGGTTCGGTCTTGTCCACAGCGCGCTGGCAAGCATAGTTGAGCGAAACCAGCAGGCGGTGTGCCGACGCCAGGCGTACAGCGGCTTCGCCATGCACATCGGCTCCCCAGATGTCCACATGCCCCAGGTTGACCGTCGCCCAGAAGAACATGTTGTAGGGGATAGCCACGATTTTGTCTTCCACATAGTTATAGTATCCGTCCGCCGACAGTGCCAGCGACTCCAGCCAGGCGGCGCCGGTCTTCGCGTAGGTCAGGCCGATGTTAAGCTGACGGGCAATCTCCGGCTTCACGTCGCGGCTGCCCCAGCGGTCGAAGTAGTTCTCCGTGAAGGTGGCCACGCGGAAGATGTCCTTGTAGGAAGCGCGGAGGCGGAAGTCGGCTGCCTCCCAAGGTTTCCACGACAGGGAGAGCGACGGGGACAGCCGCCGGGCGTCGCGGGCACTCTCCCCGCCCCGCGCCTGGTTCTGGTAGATGGAGCCGAGCAGCAGGGCAGTGACCGTCAGGCGGGGAGTGCGGTAGCGGGCGGAAAGGGTCTGCAACACGGTGTGGCGGCGCGGCGTGACGCCCGCAGTCGCGCTCGAAGTCAGGTTGTTGAAGGCATAGTCCGCCGCGTAGGAGAACGCCCATCGCTCCCACGGCGTATAGAGCAAGGCCGCCGAGGCGTAATATTCGCGCTGGTAATAGCGGTTATCCATCGCCCCGCCGGGATATTCGTTGCCCTGGTCGTGGTAGTGCGAGTAGGCCCAGTTGAATTTACCGTTCAGTTGCAGGGACAAGTGGTTGTCCCAATACGTGCGGAAGTGGAGCTGCGCGAAGAAGTTGCGTTCGGTCAGTTCCTCTTCGCTGTGGCTGTTGTAAAGAATCACCGGGCCGGGCAGTTCGCGGAAGGAGTCGTAGTAGTAGACCTTCCCGTTCAGCTCCGAGCGGCGGGTGGGGCGGGCATAGAGGTTCCACTCCCCGCGCCAGGTCTCGATGTAGTTGTTCTCGCGCCGCTCCTGCGTCTGGTACTTGCCGTTGACCAGCGTGAAGGGATAGCGGTTGTCCGCCCGCATATAGTCGCCGAAGACGGACATGGCCACCCGTCCGGACAGGCGTTGGTCGTAGCGCAGGGAGGGGTTGGCCAAGCCGAAGGAACCCGTCTTCAATCCGGCGCGGAGACGCCAGCTTTGTTCTGCAAAGTCGGGCGTTAAGGTCTGCAGACGTATGGTGGCCGCCGAAGCCACGGTGCGGGCGGGCAGGAAGATGTCATCGTTGTCGCCCACGGACAGAGAGAGGGCGGACACATTGTCCAGCGAGAAGCGCGAGAAGTCTATCTGACCGCTCTGGCAGTCGGTCAGTGCGATGCCGTCGTAGGCCACCGCCGTATGCTGCGCGCCCAGGCTGCGCACGGACACCGTCTTCATGCCGCCCGCGCCGCCATAGTCCTTCACGTTCACGCCGGAGAAGCGGCGCAAGGCGTCGGCCACGTCCGTCACTCCCTGCTGGTCGAACTGCGCCTGCGAAAGCGACTGGAAAGGCGAGGTGGCCGTGGTCTTCCGCGCCACGAAAGGCGCATCCACCACGACTTCCTCCAACGTATGTACGCCGCGCGCCACCGTATCCGTCGCCGCTTCCTGCGCCACGGACGGATACGCCGCCATACCCAAGAGACCGGCACAGCACAGCCGCGCCCACGTTCTTCTGCTCATAAACAATCCAAGACTGTTTGATACTCTAACAATGTGTTGCCAACTGCTTTCCTCGAACAGCTGGTTTTTCGACTTTGTTTTGCAGGTCTTCTGACTCGCTTCCAAGGCATGTCGCCTTCCCGTTCCCCGCGGGGGAAGAACAGTGGCGTAGCAGTGGTTGACACACCCTTTTGCGGAAGCTCACAGCAGCGGGACTGTCCGGGATTTGCACCCGATTCCCTTTTCATCCGACGGCCCGGACAGACCGATGCGGAACAAAACGTGGCAAAGGTAGGACATTCCGCCGAACGGTGCAAGCGTTTGCCCTTATTTCTGCTTTTTTATCCCTCTTTTTGTTCAAAGGCAAGTTCAACCTCCCACAGTTTTAATCCGATGTCAATGATAGTATTATCGAGTGCCAATGATAGTGCTATCGCAAGGCATCAATAGAGCTACCGCAAGCCATCGATAGGACTATCATAAGCCATCGGTAGAGCCTTCGCTCAATAATACATCACCGAATCATTCCGCAGGAAACAAAGCACCTGATTGAGTTGCTGTTGGGGATTCACGAACCGCAACAAGGCGGCAGCCGGCACCTGGTCATAAACCTGCGTTGTATCCGTGGCCGACTGGCGAGGTATCGGTACAAATTCGCTCCAGTCAGTGTCCCAATAATACAATGTATGTTCTATTCCAGGCATCCGTCTTTTCAAAGTTACAGTGCGCCGATTCTTCAAGTCGGGAACGAACGGGTGTAGCTTTCCCTGTCGGTCGGCCAGGAAGGGTGCACTTACATATTGCCAGCCATCCGCCGTGTTCCGGGCCACGATGAAAATGTTGTCGCCCACCACGTCTTCAAACGTGGCCACCCCCTCTTCCGAACAGTTGCCTATGGCCAATGGCCTCCATTTATTATTGTTATAGATACATAGATACACTTTCGTATAGGGATGAGCTTTGAATACATTCTTGTCCGACACGGGCACATGTATCGTAGTGGTTTTGTCTAGGTATTCATTCGTAACATCCTCCAGCAAAGGGCTGTCCAGCCAAGTTTTTCCGTTCCCCACCTCTTGCCGACCGTAATGCGTAGGGGTGAACCGCCGTCTGTACACCTTGGCCGGTCGTCGGTAGCGTTTGAGTGACAGCATTTCTGCATGGATGCCCGGTTGTTCTTCCCCGGGTCCGAAACTGTGGAAACGCCCATTGTCCCACACGGCACACCAACTGTGTCCCAAGTCCATCTTAGGCCAAAGCGTTACGTCCACTGCCACTGGTATTCCCACGGCACGCATGATGCACGTGCCCAGATTGCAAAGGCCTTCGCATGCGCTGAAGCCCGCACGGTAAGTTTCTTCCAAAGTGGGATAAAGGGTGAATCCCGGATCACGATACCTCATCACCTCCTTTAGCCGATCATTCAGCACGGTGCAGGCTTCCAGCGGAGTACGCACGTCCGCCGAATCCAACAACGGCAGGAAGCGTCTCATCAATTTTTCCCGCAAGTCGGAAACTTCTTCCGTCTGCGCGCGGTAGGGCAAGATGTAGCGGCAGAAGATGTCGAAGGGCACTTCCTTGGCCCACGGCTTTTGCCATGCTTCGAAAGCCAGGTCGATGTTACGCACCAGGAAAGCACTGTCAAGGGAAAGCACATCATACAGGTTCTCGTGCATCAGTCGGTATCCGTTCCGGACCAGCGAGTCGCAGTGCCGTTGCATGGCTTCCTTGTCTGCAAAGGCGGCGATGTCCGGCCTGTATTCATCGCCCTCCGGCGACAGGTAGTAATCCTTTTGCGCGTAGTGATAGGGCATGTTCCTTATCAGGAACCGGGCGGCTTCGTATTTCAGCGTGTCGCCCTTGTAGTGGTCCAGTACCGCTTCCAGTTCGCCCCGGTTCCCTTCGGCCAGTTGTAATGCCAAAGCCAATTCTTTGTCGGCCACAGGGCGCGAACAGGAGAATAGACAGTCCAACAGGCTGCCGCACAGCATCATGATTACTATACCTTTCTTATTCATTTCTTCTTCATTCTATTTGTTTACACAGGCGGTTCAGACGAAGTTTCCCGCTGCGGGGATCTGTTGATTTCAGGATGAGAGCCGCTCGGCCTACCATGAATTCTTCCGGAATAAGGCCCCAGTAGCGGGAGTCCACCGAATTCATGCAGTTGTCTCCTCCCATGAAGTAATAGTTATGTTCGAAGCGGTAACCCGCCATCCGTCGGCCGCGCAGCCATGCGCCCCCATCGTGCCAAGTCAGACCGTCGTGCTGTTCCCATTCTATCAGTTTCCTATACAATAAGTAATGGATTCGGTTCATCGGGATGGAGTCGCCCTTCGCAGGAATATACATCGGGCCGAAGTCCCGGATGTTCCAGCCCAGGAGGCTGTCGAACGGGAGCGTGTAATATTGCTTGGCCGGTATATGGGCGGGATCAAACCGCATGATGCTCTTCTGCGATTCCACGTTTCCCACCGGGAGGCCGGTGTCCCCTATCTGATAGATGCCGTCCGCTATATACAGCGTGTCGCCCGGCTGGGCGATGCACCGCTTGATGTAGTACTTGTCCATCTGCATCTCCATCCGGTCCCAACGGTCCCACTTGGCATACGGGAAGTTGAACACCAGCACATCGTTGCGCCGTATCTCCCGCCAACCGGGTAGCCGCCGGATGTCCACCTCCTCGCCCCGCAGGGCGGCGAAGACGTCAAACAGCCGGGCACCCACCGTGGGCTTCCACACCAACACCACGTCGCCCCTTAGCAGGGTGGGGGCCATCGAGTCGCTGGGAATCAGGAAAGTGGCTATCAGGAGCACTTGTGCCGCCACGTAGCCCAGTGCCGCCACGGACAGTCCCCACAGGACGTTGACCCCGCGGTTGGCCCATTTCCGTATCCGCTCCCTGCGTGTTGCCTCCATTTTTTATTGCCTTTCTCCCGCTATCCGTTTCAGGTAGCTACGCTTGGTACTTTCGTCAGCTATGGGGTTGCCCGTCAGTACCACGCGGTTCTGTGTGTCCAGCAGCAGGTAGGTGTCCGCCGTGAATCCGTTCAGCTTGCCCATGCGGTTGTCCGTGTCGATGCACACCGGATAGTCAAAATCGTCTCCCTCCAGCAGGAATTGCAGTTCCTCCACATCCTTGGGATAGAGGTAGAACAGGAACATCGCCCGGTCCCGGTCCGGTGCGTCTGCCCCCTCCATCCACATCTTCCACCGGTCCAGATAGAGCTTGCATCCCATACAGTCTGTCGTGTCGGCATAGGCCACGATTTTCCACACAGGCCGAACGGTCTCAACGAATACCGTGTCCCGGCCCATGCGCGTGAATACGGCTTCCTCCGGGAATTTGATTTCTTTTCCGATGCCGTCCGCCTGTCTGCAAGAGGCAAACAACGCAAGTAGCAGGCAACCTATGATAATTTTGTTCATGATCTCTTCCTGTTTTAATTATAAGAATGTCCGCAATCGGCCATTCAGCTACAAGTTACGAGCTACAAGCTACAAGTAGGCTGCGCTCTGAGTCTTGTAAGTAACTTTACTCGTCACTCGTAGCTTGTAGCTCGTCGCTGAATAGGAGCTTTGCGGATATTCAGTTAATTATTTGTTTCTTGTCACCCGGAACTCACACTGTGCCGTGCCCAGCAGTCCTTGCCCGTCCGTGCCTTCCACCACCCCGATAAAACCGGTGTTGATGTCCGAGCAGTAGAATTCCACTTCTGCTTCCCCGTTTTCGTCGGTTTCCAGATTGGGCAACCACAACAGCGTGTTACGGGCATCGGGAAAGGAACTTAGCCTCTCCCATTCATCGGGCTGGTAGAACTCGCGCTTGCCGTAATAGCCTTTGGTGCGGTAGATGTTGTTCATGCGGAGAAGTTCTTCTTCGGTAAATTCCGGCCCATCGTATGTAATGAATTGGATATCTGTCACAATCCATACCCCATCTGGACCTACGGGTTCATACTTTATAAGCTCATAATTTTCTCCAATAACAGGTGCTGTTCTCTCTCCCTTATATGGGCAACATGCCGGATGATGTGAATACCCCATGTAATCGTTCAAATAACGAGGCTTTTGACATTGACAGACCCATGCTCCATTCAAATCAGCCTGCGCCAAAGAGTCCAGTCTCCCTATGAATTTATCACGGAACACTCGCACCTTGTCCGCATTCACCGTCACCTCCGACAAAAGAATGCTGCCGTCAACATTGAGTATGGGATGCACCTCTCTTTCGACTTGACGCTTGGGTTGCATGTAGGTATGATACATCCGGCGGGATTTGCGCAAACTATCTGCCTGTCCGAACAGTTTCTCAAAAGCAACGGACGGCTTATAGTCATCCTTGTCCAACAGAGGCTTGACGTACACATAGCCGCCCCGCAGCCTTTCCATCTGTTCGGTCGGTATGATAAACCTCCCCAACGTGTCGGTCAGCAGCATCTCCGTGTTTCCTTCGGAGCCGAACACTTGCACGACCTGTTCCGTACCAGCCACTTCTTTCTTTCCTTTCTTGGTCCCGATGGTCTGCACACCGTTGATTTCATCGGACAGGAACACCGATGCGTCTGTTTCCGTGTTTCGCTCTTTCCAAACATACCGTCGCCAGCCTTGCGTCAGCAGCAGCAAGTCCAATGCCTCCAGCCGGTCTTTGTTCTTGTCGTCGAAATAATACGCCGGATTGTGGATGTTTCCCCGGATTTCCGTGGACAGGAAGCAGTAGGACAATAAATTTTCCGGTGCCCCCTCGTTAAGGTATGCCTTGTCGAATACGCTCAGCCCCAGATTGGCCTGTACCGGGTGACCCTCCTCATCCGTCACCCGCACTTTCAGCGTCCCTTTCTCCCGTATCCAATAGTGGTCCTTGCCCGGCTTCACCTCGATGTACAGCTTCTTCTGCGGATGCACGTACACCAGGCGTTCCGCTACGGGATGCAAGGCCTCGTCATAGAGGGTGAACTCCGCAATGCCTTGCTGCATAAAAGTTTCCACCGGCATGCGCATCCGCAGGGTGCCGTGCAGAGTGGCTTCCGCCGTGCAGCAGGTCATGCCCCGCATTCGTCCCACCAGCCGCACCGTGCGCGGAGCATCGGTCTCCGGCTGGGACAATAGGAAGTCCAGATATTCCGCCGTCTGCTTGCCTAGGCGGAGCGTCAAGCCCGCGCTCCGTATCCTGCAGAAGGGAAATTCCCGACCGTCATTCAATACGGCTTTGTAGGAAGCCCCCTTATGCGGGGTCAGGAAGAAGAAGCCCATGCCGTCGTGCAGGGACGCCAACCGTGCTACTACTTGACCGTTTTCCTCCAATATGCCTTCCACGGACACAGTCATTCCTCGCCCATCTGTGGCTTTGAAGGCCACCTTCGAGGCAAGGCCGTCCACCAGCTCCCCGCCCTCCGGGAAGAACTGGAGTCGGATTACTGTGTCGGCATTTTGGACTGTATCCGTGGCAGCCAGCTTGTCCTGAATGTCCTTCACCACCCGTATCACCTTGGGATAGACGGGCATCACCGTGTCGCTCAGAAAGGAGAAGCGCGTGTAGGCATGGATGCGGTAGTCGCCCGGGCGTAGGTTCTTGTCCACATAGATGTGTCCCTCGGCTGTTCCGCCGTGCATCGGGTATTTCTCCTGCCACACGAGGCTGTCCCGTCCGTCCAACATCTCCACAAACAGGGTGCGGCTTTTGTCTGATAAGGCCAAGGTCTGCGCATCGAAGGCATACGACTTGAACCACAGGTCTTCCCCTGCCTCATACACCCCTTTGCTGGTCTGTAGGTACACTGTCTCGCGCAGGCCGTTGTAGTCCTGCGGGACGGAGTCGGTAGGAGCTTGTGCACGGAGGAACGCGCCGGGCAGACAGCATAGAATAAAGCTGATTATCTTGTTCACGGCAAATGTCTGATTAGTTCTTGTTGTCTTTGAGATGTCGCTTCAGTTGCTGGAATATCACCGTCTGAGGCGATTGGAACGTATGTTCGGCAATTTGTCCCTCTTTCAACTGAATGACACAAGGATAGATGGAGTTGTTGGTCGGCACCACAAACTGATTGTCCCGGTCCACGTAGATGTTCGGATGGTCTTTTATTGTGATGCCGGTCTTTTGCTGGAAGATTTTCAAGGATGACAGATTGGTTAGGACATAGAATATCTTGGGGTTCTCCACGTTCTGTTGCATGAAATACTCCCCGTCCTGGATGCAGCCGTGACAACCCAGGCCTGGCAGTATTACAATCCAGTCATATAATCGGGTATCAATCTTAAGAGCATCCAAGGCACTGGTCAGTGATTCCATTTCCAAATTTTCTGCATTTCTATTGCATGAAGCAAGCAACAGGGCAAAAATTAAAAGTGCTATAGCTTTTGCAATCTTTCTCATATCCATAGATTAATTAATGGCCTCTGGACACCAGACCTTTAGAGTCAGGTAGTCCTCATTGATACCTATATCTCCAATATATTCAATATTCAATCCTTCTTGAGTAACAAACGCATTGGTCCAATTCCATTCCTTACCGGTTCCAAGAGTCGTCTCTCCCAAGTAATTGAACTGCCCATCCATCATGATGACCACTATAGGTTTTTCTTCTTTAACGGTTTTGATAGTTGCATTAGGCAGCCCACGCAGCAAGAACCGGTAATAGAGCTTCCTGTAAGGGTCATAAAGAACTGCTCCATACATATCTTCTTTCATATAATTTTCCACAACCAATTCGTCCGGAGTCTTTTTGACATCGCCGTAATCTATAGAATGAATAGTACTAGCCACGTTGCTTCCACCATATACTGCTCTTGTTTCATCTTCGTCCCACCGGGTCACATACAAATTATGGGAAGCCGGGAAACTGAATACAAGTTCCTTTTCAGGAGACAAAGTTGAAAATACCTGAGTGGGCAACCCTCCTTCCCAATTTGCATCATTGCCATATATCTCTTTCGGATACGTATGATGGAAATCCACTTGGTTCGTAGCTGTATTTATGTAGGCACTGATTTTAAACCGGTCAATGTTCTCTGCCGGAACGGACAATACTGCTTGCCCCGTCAATATCAGTGTTGAACCGACCTCGATAAATGGGGTCACGGTGCTCATCAGATATTGCGGATAATAATTGGGCCAGTCCGGTTCTTTGGAAACCCCGGTCAATGGGATATGAGCTTTCACCTCCCCGCGAGCGTTTGCCAATTCCACTTGAACCATCGGCATATTATAAATGTAGATGGAGTCTGCGTTCTTGATGTAATAGCCGGACACCCTCAATATTGCGTTAGGGCCTTCCTTATTGTAGGCTATTTTTTGGACATAGGTCGTGTCCTCATAGTTATAGAAATAAATGGCATTTTTATAGGGATTCAGTAATGTCAGAAACCTCTTGCCTAACGAATCATTCCACACCTGCATAAAGGGAGGCTTCGGTGCAGTCTCTGCATCCAAATAAAAATTTTTTTCACCCTTTTCCACCAATTGGTAGGTAGCAGTGAGTTTTCCCTCTTTCTCATTGGTGACTTTTACCTCTCTATTCCGGCAGGAAGCCAACACTAGTATGAGCAAAGTAGTAAAGATAATCGTATGTTTCATTTTTATGCAAATAAAGGAACTGTATGATAGGTGTGCAAATGTAGGAATTTTATGACAATGCACATAGCCTAAGATACAGTTCCTGTTGTTTTAGTCATCACATTTCATAGGGGTCACACTCTCTATAGCCAACAGCAAATACGCATATTTGACTTAATTTCAAGCATTTCCCACTTGCGGAATAATCCTTAGAAGGATGACATTCCGCATTCGCTTCCGTTGCATTGACCAACTCCGTCAGCGACACGTTCTGTGACTCTTCGCTCGTGCCCATATTGGCATTCACGAGCATGGCGGCCCCCAACAGGGCGGCTGCGCCAAACAATTTAATTTTCAACTGCATAATGTTTTATTTATTAAGTTATTAAACATATCCCGTTCGTAACGTTACTCCCGGGTTTTATTTCGCTTTATCAATTCTTTCATTTCCGCTTGAATCTCATCAATGGCGGTCGATTCCACCTTCACCTTTTGGTTCAACAGTTCTTCCGCCGTGGCTACTGCCTTGGCCTGTTGGCCTGTATCTTCATAGAGTTTGGCCAACAGATACTTGGGGTAAAAGCGGTGGGGAATCATATACCACGCCTGCAGGTAGGCTTGCTCGGCTTCCGCCGATTGCCCCAAACGCTTATAGCAGTCTCCCAAGGTCGTGTAGACTATCGTGTTGGGATAACAATTCCTTGCCTCCAGCAGGATGTCTATCGCGCGCTTGTCATCACCGTTCCGCTCCAGTGTCTTGCCGTAGTACGTCAGGAAATCGCCATGACCGTGCAGCCACGGATACGCCTGTGCACACCGTCCGACTGCCTCCGCGTAGTTGCCCGCCCGATAATCCGCGTAGGAGCGGCTCCACTCCTGCCATGCCCGGCGGTAAGGCATCATGCGGCTCATGCCGATTGCCAGCAACGCCGTCAGGCAAGCCGCCATCATACCTTTGGGCACCCACATCCGTTTTCCCAAAGGCAACTGGATGCCTCGTTCGTCCATGGTAGCCAATGCCGTCAGGCAACAGACCCACACGGCCTTAATAGGCAACACTTGCGATGGATAGGAGAACATGGCAAACACGGCAATGGACAGCACGCTTGCCAAGGCCGTCCGAGCCTCTGTACTATATGTCCGGTATTTGCCCCGGAAAGCTGTAAGGAACATGCCGGTCATCACCAGCAAGTCCACCACGCCTGTTTCTATCAACATCTGCAAGCCCTCGTTGAAGCAGTAGCCCGTATCGCCGGCCAGCATTTCTTCGGTAGGGTCGGAGTGCGAGCGGAAATATTCGGCCTGCCGGTCCATATAGCGGGTACGGAAGCCGTCGAAGCCGATGCCCAGCCAAGGTTGTTCCTGCACCATGCCTGCCGCCACCTTCCACACCAGCCACCGTCCGTCCGCCGAAGCGGCCTTCAGATGATACAATCCCACCGCGGCACACACGATGCCCGCCACCAGCAGTCCGCCCAGTGCCAGCCGCACAGACAAACGTCGCGACTGCCACCAATCCAGCCAGCCAAAACGACCGGCCAAGAGGAAGGCCGAACCCGCCAACCCCGCCAACCAGGCCGCCCGCGACTGCGAACCGGCCAAGGCCAGGCACATCAGCACGACAGACACAGCCATCAGCCGACGCACGCCCCGCCTCTCCGCGCAGAGCCAGCCGCCCACAGCCAAAGGCAAGGCCGCCGCCAGGAAACCGGCGTAAGGACCGGGGTTGAAAAAACTGCCAGTCATGGGAAATCCGGTGGCGGACGAGAGCAGCCCCCACAGCTGCAGGTTGCCCTGCACGGCCTGCACAGCCGCGCCCAACCCCACCGCCAGCCAGACGACACGGAAAGCCTCCGCCAGCAACTGACGCAGGCAGACGTACAACAGGCACAATCCCGTCCACTCGAAGAAGCGGACGGACAATGGCACGTGCGTAAGCCAGACATTGGCCAATACCCCAATCACGCCCAACGCCACCGCCCCATCCAACGGGCGGATAAAGGCCGGACGCTTCGGACGCCCTAACCAGCCGATGACAGCAACTCCTCCCACCACACACAGCGCATAAGCAAAGAAGAATGACTTGCCCGCGATGCTTCCCTGCACCAACTCCGCGGAAGACACGGAAGGCAACAGGAACAACAGACAGGCGGCAGGCACGGTCATCAACAAGCTGCATTTGTCCGGCTTACACAACATGGTTTAAGGCTTACAGGGTAAATTCACCTACATACCACCCCGTTTCCGTCTCTATCAACAAGGTCAGCGTGCCTTTGGGGTGTCCGTCCAAGGTGAAGGTGTAGCTGCCAGACAGGCTGCTTTCTTCGGCATCAAACCACACACGGCCGTGTGCATCAGCCACTGTAATCCGCACGTTCTCCAACGCCTTGTCTGCATAAATGCAGAGCGTGTTGCCGTCCACCGTGGCGGTTGGAATCATAGAGGGAGAACGATAATCTTTATCCCACCAATCTTCATGGTCAGAAGCATGAAGGACTATCTCTTCCTTTTCAAATTCAAGAGCCCTTGCATAGGTTGTACAAAGCAACAGGCCGAATAATACCATTAATACAAGTCTTGGTCTCATAATGTGCAAGTGTATTCTTTTGTTGCTGCAAAGTTAGCGACAAGTATGCAAAAGCCCTTATATCTTTCCAAGAAATGTGTATGCCGATTTGTATGCGGCACCCCTTTTGTGCATACCCTACGGCCTGATTGCATACAAACAGGCATGCATTTTTTCAAAGCAGGAGCATTACAGCGACAATACAATCTGGTCCCACATATCGGCCGTTCCGCTTTCTCCGGTCGCTTTCTTATAAAGGCGTACACGAATGGACGAAACGCTTCCCGGCTTTAAGCCTGTCAGACGGGCGATGTCTGCCGGACGGAACAAGAGTTTAAGCAGCAAGCTAACGTGCAGTTCGTTTTCATTGGGAGCGCACAGGAATTCCAACCGTTCCAAGAAATGTGGATGGGCGGCTGTCAAGAGCTGTTGCAAGGCATTCCACTCTTCGGAAGAAACAGAACCTTCGCCACGGGGCGAATGGGCACGCCGTAGCAGCTCGGCATACAGGGCGGAGTGCATCAAGGCATCTTGGGCTTCCTCGTTTTCTTCCGCTTCTATCCGGTTCTGTTCCAACACATGGCTGATAAGTTCCAGCCTGCGTCTCTTTTTCATATCCTGAATGCCATCGGATTTTTTTATTTCGTGTTGCATCGTTTCCAATTCTTTTTTCTCACGCAGACAGGCTTCCAGCATCTTTTTCTCTTTCTGCTGTTCGGATATGATTTGCAGGTATTTGCGCTGTTGCTCCTGCTTTTCTTGTTTGATACGCCGATAGTATTGTCCGATGGCAACCACGACTGCCAGCAGAGCTATGATGAGCGTGGCACCTATTATTATAAGGTACAAGTAGCGTGAATTCCTTTCTTTCAGCCGGACATTCTCCTGTTCGTTTTTCAAGTAGTCATAATCCGCATAAGCTTTCAGTCCTTCGGCTTTCCGCCTCAAAGTCTTGAGGGAATCGGTGCACAGCAGCCAGCCGTCAAAGAGCTTGGCAAGCTCGGAATTACCGCTTTGCCGCACCAACCGTTCTGTTAACGCCCGGTAAGCTTTCTCTTTGGCATAAACCGTGCCTGTTTCCAACAATTTGCGGTAATAAAAATCTGCGGAGTCAGCCTCCCCTATGGCCCGATAATAATGGGCGGCAATGGAATAGACGACACTTCTGCTTGGGCACTCCACATCCTGCAAGGCTTCTGTCAGTGCAGCGCGGGCCGAATCGTAAGCCTGTGCCTCCAAATAAGCGCCGGCCAACTGGCTTTGCATCATACGTGACAAGTCCGTGCGCCGCAACCTGTCGGCCATTCGTTTGGCCCGCTTAAAATACGGAAGCACGCTGTCCGGCCGGTGCAGCTCACGGTACATATTGGCCATGTCGCGCAACGTGTAGACCATCCCCACAGTGTCGCAGGCTGAGACGCTGATTTCCAATGTCGCCCGGTATACGTCCAAGGCTTCCCGATACATCTTCCGGTATGCATACAGCGTGGCGCGCTGGCTGTACACCAATCCTTTCAGATGAGTGTCCACATCTCCATTCTGCCGGATAGACTCCAAGGCTTTCTGAAAGCAGGATAATGCCTGGAGGTCGTTCCCCAAGTCCCGATACACCCTCCCTGCATAATAATACGCCTCGGGCAGCAGGCGCGGGTCTCCTTTATTTATATAATAATGTAATACAGGACGTATCAGGCTGTCCGACGTGTGGGGGATGTACGCCTTGTCCGCCGCCTTGATGCAGAGCAGGCGGTGGTACATGCGGCAGGCCAGCGGGGCATCCGCCGTGTCGGCTGCCAGGCGGGACAGCAAGGCCAAGGCACTGTCCGGACTTGCGGACGCCAAGCTGTCCGCCGTCCGCAACGGAGCCGGATAACGCACGGGGCCGCAAGACGCGAGCAACACCAGCATGAACACCCATGGAAGCAACCTGACTTTCATGCCACAAATGTACGAATTTCAACGCAAACAGACAAGCCTGCAAAACAGCCTTGCTTCACGAGGACTTATCATCCCCCGGAGGTAATCCCTTGATACCCACGGCACAGGCGCAGGTACGCCCAAGCACGGGCGCAGGCACGGCTAAGCACGGGCGCGGGTACGGGTAAGCACGGACACCCATATCCCCGCCCGCCGGAAAAGGAAAAGGCAGATTTTGATGCCCCATAGATTAGGCATTTTCGCTGAAAAGCCCTACTTTTGTAGACCTAATCCCACAAGAACGATGAAAAGATTCTTAATCCTCTTATACGCAACGGCTTGCCTGGCCGGAACCGCCACGGCGCAAGCCCGCTTCACGTCGAACACCCAGGAACACCGCTTCGGGCAAATCGAGTGGAAGCATCCCGTCACGGCGGAGTATGTCATCACCAACACGGGCGACCGTCCCCTGGTGCTGAGCGAGGTGGAACCCGACTGCGCCTGCGCCGTGGCCCAATGGACGCAGACGCCCATCGCACCGGGCGAGAAAGGAACGGTCAGCGTGACGTTCGATGCCGAGGCGTTGGGACACTTTTACAAGTCGGTGGCTGTCATCACCAACGCCGAGCCGCACGTGGTCTACCTGAGCCTCAGCGGCGAGGTGGTGCAGGAAATCAAGGACTTCACCCGCACGCATCCTTACGTCATCGGCGACATCCGCCTGAGCCTGGACGCTCTCGACTTCCCCGACGCACAACACGGCGAACGCCCCACCCTGACGCTGGGCGTGGCCAACCTCTCCGCACAAGCCTACGAACCGGTGCTGATGCACCTGCCACCTTATATCCAGGCCCTGGCCGAGCCTGCCGTGCTGCAACCCGGCGAAAAGGGGGTCATCCACCTGACCCTGGACACGGAACGCCTGACCGACCTGGGACTGACGCAGACCTCGGTCTACCTCTCCCGCTTCTCGGGCGACAAGGTGGGCGAGGAAAACGAGCTGCCCCTCTCCGCCGTCCTCCTGCCCGACTTCTCCGGCCTGACGGAAACGGAACGGGCCAACGCCCCCGTCGTCAGCCTCTCCATGGACAAGATAGACCTGAGCGAGACCCTGGCCCGCAAGCGCAAGGCCAAGGCGGACGTGACGCTGACCAACACGGGCAAATCGCCCCTGCAAATCAACAAGCTGCAGGTGTTCCATCCCGCCGTGGGCGTCCAACTGAAAAAGAGCGTGCTGCAACCCGGCGAGTCCACCCGCCTGCGCATAACCGTCACCAAGCGGGGCATCGGCAAACGCCGCCGCCACCTGCGCGTGCTGATGATCACCAACGACCCGGCACACCCCAAGGTGGAAATCAACATCACCGCCGCACACCGCCAATCAAGTAACTAATCCGCGCCTAAGAACTTAAGTACTTACTGATAATAAAATAGTATGGAGCATCCCGAAAACAACGACACCTACAAAGGCCTGACCGTCAACGCAGGCATCGAGCAACCCGCGTCCGTCAATCCCTACCTGAAACGCCGACACAAGAAGCGCGAACTCTCCGTGGCCGACTATGTGGACGGCATCATCAAGGGCGACGTCACCATCCTCAGCCGGGCCGTCACGCTGGTGGAGAGCATCCTGCCCGAACACCAGGCCGTGGCGCAGGAAGTCATCGAGAAGTGCCTGCCCTACTCCGGGGCCTCCATCCGCGTGGGCATCAGCGGCGTGCCCGGCGCGGGCAAGAGCACCAGCATCGACGTCTTCGGGCTGCACGTGCTGGAGCAATACGGCGGCAAGCTGGCCGTGCTGGCCATCGACCCCAGCAGCGAGCGCAGCAAGGGCAGCATCCTGGGCGACAAGACCCGCATGGAGAAGTTGGCCGTACACCCCAAGTCGTTCATCCGCCCCAGCCCCTCGGCAGGCTCCTTAGGCGGCGTGGCCCGCAAGACGAGGGAGACCATCGTCCTCTGCGAGGCGGCGGGCTTCGACAAGATATTCGTGGAGACCGTGGGCGTGGGACAGAGCGAGACAGCCGTGCACAGCATGGTGGACTTCTTCCTGCTCATCCAGCTGGCGGGCACGGGCGACGAACTGCAAGGCATCAAGCGCGGCATCATGGAAATGGCGGACGGCATCGTCATCAACAAGGCCGACGGCGACAACCTGGAGCGCGCCAAGTTGGCCGCCAACCAGTTCCGCAACGCGCTGCACCTCTTCCCCGCGCCGGAGAGCGGATGGACACCCCAGGTGCTGACCTACTCCGGCTTCTACAACCTGGGTGTGAAGGAGATATGGGACATGATCTACCAGTACATCGACTTCGTGAAGGCCAACGGCTACTTCGACTACCGCCGCAACGAGCAGAGCAAGTACTGGATGTACGAGACCATCAACGAGCACCTGCGCGACAGCTTCTACCACAACCCGCGCATCAAGGCGATGCTGGGCGAGAAGGAGGCCCGCGTGCTGCAAGGCGACCTGACGTCGTTCACCGCCGCCCGGCAGCTGCTGGACATGTATTATGAAGAACTGAAACAATAAATGACCATGGAAATCCCTGCAAACTACATCCGACGCATTGAGATAGACGGCCTGTGGCACCGCTACGACATCGCCTGGGACCTCCGCCCGGACGTCAACATCCTGGCGGGCATCAACGGCGTGGGCAAGACCACCATCCTGAACCGCTCCGTCAGCTACCTGGAGCAGACCACGGGCGAGGTGAAGAGCGAGATGAAGAACGGCGTGCGCGTCCTCTTCGACAACCCGCAAGCCACCTACATCCCCTACGATGTCATCCGCAGCTACGACCGTCCGCTGGTGACGGGCGACTTCACCGCCCGCATGGCCGACCCCGAAGTGCGCTCCGAACTGGACTGGCAGCTCTATCTGCTGCAACGCCGCTACCTGGACTACCAGGTGAACGTGGGTAACCGGATGATTGAGCTGCTGAGCGGCACGGACGAGCAACGTGCCCAAGCTCCTGCCCTGTCCGAACCGAAGCGCAGGTTCCAGGACCTGATAGACGGCCTCTTTGCCTACACGGGCAAGAAGATGGACCGCAAGAGCAACGACATCGTCTTCCTGCAAGGCGACGAACGCCTCTCGCCCTACAAGCTATCGTCCGGCGAGAAGCAGATGCTGGTCATCCTGCTGACGGTGCTGGTGCGCGACGGCAGCCACTGCGTCCTCTTCATGGACGAGCCGGAAGCCTCGCTCCACGTGGACTGGCAGCAGAAGCTCATCGGCATGATACGCGAACTGAACCCCAACCTGCAACTCATCCTGACCACGCACTCGCCCGCCGTCATCATGGAGGGCTGGCTGGATGCCGTGACGGAGGTGAGCGAGATAGCCACCCCCCTATAACCGCCCGCGCCCATGTCTACCCTGCGACATAACCTCACCTCCGCCTACCTGGACGCCGCCCGCCGCCTCGCCCCCAAGAAGCGCCGGCGACGCATCGTGGCCTACGTGGAGAGCTACGACGACGTGGCCTTCTGGCGCACGCTCCTGGCCGAGTTCGAGGACGACACGCGCTACTTCCAGGTGATGCTCCCCTCGTCCACCAGCCTGGCCAAGGGCAAGAAGATGGTGCTGATGAACACGCTGAACACCGAGGAACTGGGCCACAGCCTCATCGCCTGCGTGGACAGCGACTACGACTTCCTGCTGCAGGGCGCCACCCGCACGTCGCGCAAGATAAACAACAGCCCCTACATCTTCCAGACCTACGGCTACGCCATCGAGAGCTTCCAGTGCTATGCCGAGAGCCTGCACGAGGTCTGCGTCCAGGCCACGTTGAACGACCGTATCATTGTGGACCTGCCCGCCTTCCTGCGCCGCTACTCGCAGATAGCCTACCCGCTCTTCCTGTGGAACGTCTGGTTCTACCGGCAGCGGGACACGGACACCTTCCCGATGTATGACTTCAACGCCTGCGTCCGTCTGGAGGACTTCAGCCTGAAGCACCCCAACCAGTGCCTGGAGCAGATGAAAGAAACGGTGGACGCCAAGCTGGCCGAACTGCGCGAGCTCTATCCCGAATATATCCCCAAGGTGAAAGCCCTGGGCGAGAAGCTGACCGCGCTGGGCCTGACGCCGGACACCACCTACCTGTATATACAGGGCCATCACCTGATGGACGGCGTGGTGTTGCGCCTGCTCAACCCCATCTGCACCCAGCTGCGCCGCGAGCGCGAACAGGAAATCAAGCGCCTGGCCGAACACAGCGCCCAGTTCCACAACGAACTGACGGGCTACGAGAACAGCCAGGTGGCCGTGCAGCTGATGCTGAAGAAGAACAGCAACTACAAGGACCTCTACCTCTACCAATGGCTCAGGGAGGACATACAAAGGTTCCTGGACGAGACCAAAGAAGATGACACCTCGTCACCTAAGTAGGTGGAACGCTTTCACCTTACCAGCTGTAACGCTTAAAGCTTACTAGCTTGAACGCTTAAAGCTTACCAGCTGTAACACTTAAAGCTTACCAGCTTGAACGCTTAAAGATAAAAACAGAACCAACCGAAAGAATATGGAGATATTAAATGCCATCAAGAAACTGCTCATATCCTGGGGAATAGCCCCGGACACCGCCGACACGCTGGACCACTTCATCGCCTTCGTCCTGCTGATACTCATCGCCCTGGCCGCCGACCAGATTTGCCGGCGCGTCGTGCTGGAGGCCGTGGCAAGGCTGGTGAAGAAGACCAAAGCCACGTGGGACGACGTCGTGTTCGACCACAAAGTGATGGTCCGCCTCAGCCACGTGGTCGTGCCCCTCATCATCTACCTCTTCATCCCCGTGGCCTTTGCCGACACGGCACAAACCACGGTGGACATCATCCAGCGCATCTGCATGGTGGTCATCATCCTGTCGCTGCTCTCCTTCGCCCACGCCTTCATGGGGGCGGTCTACACGGTGTACAGCGAGACCGGACGCTACCGCAACCGCCCGCTGAAAGGCATGGTGCAGACGGTGCAGGTGCTCATCTGGCTGGTGGGCGTCATTGTCATCATCGGCGAACTGACGGGGCAGAATCCCCTGAATCTGCTGGCCAGCCTGGGCGCCATGTCCGCCGTGCTGATGCTGGTGTTCAAGGACACCATCATGGGCTTCGTCAGCGGCATACAGTTGTCCGCCAACAACATGCTGAAGGTGGGCGACTGGATAAAGATGGCGAAATACGGCGTGGACGGCACGGTGACGGAGGTGACGCTCAACACCGTCAAGGTGCGCAACTGGGACAACACCGTGTCCACCCTGCCGCCCTACCTGCTGGTGAGCGACTCCTTCGAGAACTGGAACGCCATGCGCAAGAGCGGCGGACGGCGCATCAAGCGCAGCATCAACATCGACATGCACAGCGTCCGCTTCTGCACGCCGGAGATGCTGGAGAAGTACCGGAAGATGCCCCTGCTGAAGGACTTCTTCGAGGGCAGCCCTCCCGAGCCCCTGACCAACCTGGGCGTGCTCCGAGCCTACCTCGTGGCCTACCTGCGCTCGCTGCCCGTGGTGAACACCGACCTGCACTGCATGGTGCGCCAACTGCAGCCCACGGAACACGGCATTCCGCTGGAGCTGTACTTCTTCTCGCGCATCAAGGACTGGGTGCCCTACGAAGGCGTGCAGTCCGACGTCTTCGACTATGTGCTGGCCGTGGTGCCGGAGTTCGGTCTCCGCATCTTCCAGGCACCCGGCGGGGACGACATCCAGGCGCTCATCGGGGGCAAAGAGGCAAAATAGGCGGCGCGCCCTTCGCTTCTTTCCCTATTTTTCCTTACTTTTGCGGCTCAGAAAACATCGAGACTTATGCGCAAGATAAACAAGAAATACCCCATCGCCGTCGGCGTGCTGCTGGCCGTGGCCGCCCTGGCCCTCATCTTCCTGCCCAAACGAACAGCCAATGACATGCTGGACGAAGTGCAACTGACGGACTCCACCGAGGTGGAAGAGATTGTATATAAATATGGTATCCCGACGGACGACTACGAAGTGGACTACGGCATCGTGAAGCCAGGGCAGAACCTGTCCTACATCCTGGCGGACCACGGTTTGTCCCACCAGCAGGTGCATCAGGTCAACGAGAAGGCCGACGGGGTCTTCGACGTGCGCAAGATCCGCGCCGGACAAGCCTACGCCGTCTTCACCACCCGCGACAGCGTGCCGCAGGCCGCCTTCCTGGTCTATGAGGAGACGCCCAAAGCCTACGTGGTCTTCGACCTTCGGGGTGACTGTGCCGTGCGTCGGGGCGAGAATCCCTCGGAGTGGCGGCAGAAGGAGGTGAAAGGCCGCGTGGAGTCCTCCCTCTGGGTGGCGATGCAGAACGAGGACACCTCGCCCCTGCTGGCCATGGTCCTGTCCAACATCTACGGCTGGTCCATCGACTTCTTCGACCTGAAGAAGGCCGACGAGTTCCGCGTCATCTACGAGCAGGAGTACGTGGACGGCAAGAGCCTGGACAACTTCCACGTGCTGGCCGCCGCCTTCCGCCATTCGGACAGCACCTACTATGCCATCCCCTTCACGCAGGACAACGAGGAGCTATATTACAATGAGAAGGGCAACAGCCTGGAGGGCGCCTTCCTGAAAGCCCCGCTGGACTTCTACCGCATTTCGTCACGCTTCTCCAACGCCCGCTTCCACCCGGTGCTGAAGCGCTACCGCGCCCACCACGGCGTGGACTATGCCGCCCCGGCAGGCACGCCCGTCTATGCCGTGGGCAACGGCAAGGTCATCGCCAAGGCCTACCAGCGCAACGGCGGCGGCAACTACATCAAAATCCGCCACAACAGCGTCTACGTCACCACCTACATGCACCTCTCGCGCTTCGCCAAGGGCATCCAGGTCGGTTCGGAGGTGAAGCAGAAGCAAGTCATCGGCTACGTCGGCTCCACGGGCCTGTCCACGGGTCCCCACCTGGACTTCCGCGTCCACGAGCGTGGCAAGCCCATCAATCCCCTCACCATCAAGTCGCAGCCCAAGAAGCCCATCAGCGCACAGAACCGGGCGGCATTCACCGTACTGTGCGACTCCGTGTTGCGGAGGCTGGAAAGCCTCTGACGGAGAGGCAAACGGCAAGCGGATGAAGTCCGTCCGCACCATTGGTCGGCATTTTTGCGGCATTGGTCGATTTGCGCCCCGCCAAGAAGCAGTGTTTTTGCCCCTATGCGTCTTTTATAGAAAAAGACTGCTTATGAACTTGAACTGCGCCCTGCTGCACACTGATGCAGAAATACTCGAAAAACTCCAAGGCTTCGTCAGGAATATCCCTTTCCTGACCTTATGCGGGAGCTATACGGATCCTTTGGCCGCATTGAAGGACTACTATGTGTCGAAGGTGGATGTCTATGTGGTGGGACTCTCCTCCGCGCCGACGGGGGAAATCGGCGGAATGGACTTCTGCCGCCTGCTGTCCTCGCACACCCGGGTCATCTTCGTGGCAGACACGGAACGCTATGCCGCCGACTGCTTCCGCCTGGATGCGCTGGACTACCTGACGGGGGACCTCGGCTTCTCCACCTTCTTCCAGGCGGCCAACAAGGCCATGCGCTGGTTCACGCTGAAAGCAGGGAAGGCCACGCCGTCCGACACGTCCCATGAGGAAGAGGAAGAAAGAGTCATTTACCTGCGTTCGGACAGCCGCATCCTGCGCCTGCGCCTGGAAGAAATCAACTACATCGAAAGCTGCGGCGACTACGTGAAGATTTATTGCCGCAACGAGCCTCGCCCCTTCATGAGCCTGTGTACCATGAAGTGCATGGAAGGGCGGTTGCCCGGGACGGACTTCGTGCGCATCCACCGTTCGTTCATCGTCCGCAAACGGGCCATGGATGCCATCGGCTCCAGCACGGTCAGCATAGGCGCCCGGGAAATCCCCATCGGCGACGCTTATCGCGACCGGCTGAAAGCCTGCCTGGCCGGGGTCACCATCCTGTGAGCCTACTTGATTTTGCTCTTGGAAATCCTTTCGCCAAACGTCAGATTCAGGTTCAGGCTCCAACGGCTTTCCTGCATCACGCGCCGGTCGCGGTTCATCTGTTGCCGCCAGGTGGCCCCCAATGACAAGTAGGAATAGCGGATGGGGATGCAGACGCCCGCGCTGGCCTCCAGGTAATTCAGCTTTCTGTCCTTCATGCTGATGTAGGAGTTGCCATAGCCCACTCCCAGCATGATTTCCGTGGAACGCGGCCTGCGGGAATTGAGCGTATAATTGCCCCCTAAGTTCACCCTGTGCTGGTTCTCGTAATCGGCGGAAGTGCGGGACGAAACATTGCGGCTCCAGTCCATATAATTATAGTCCACCGTCCACAACCAACGGCCGGCAACCATGGCAAGCCCCAGCCCCAGATGCAAAGGGAGATACTGTTGCTTCTCGTGATACGGCTTCTCCAGCCCTTCGCCGGTGGACGAGTTGCCATAGGTCTGCGTGCTCTCGTGCGCCAAGGGCAAAGAAGGGGCGAACACCATGCCCACCGCCCATTGCATCCCCCGCCAGGACGGGAAGTCATAATACAGGCCCAAATCGGCATAGAAGGCCCGCTTCTTCGATTCATATCCCACCACGGCGCCTTCCTGCGTTTCGCTTTGCGTGGTGGTACCCAATACCATCCCGATGTTGGCCCCGACAGCCCCCCTGCCCAGCCGGACCGCATTCGTCAGGTAGCAACGATAAAGGCCGCCCTCCCCTTTGAACGTGGAGGAAAGGTAATCGTCGGGCATACCCTCCACCACTTCCTCGGTGCGGATGAGGTAGCCCACACTGCTGTAAGGAGCCGCTCCCAGCATCATGTACCAGCGTTTCAATATCCGAAAGCCCATGCTGATGCGGTTGGGATTGGCCATCACACTGCTGCTGTGGTCGCTGAGGTAAGCATAGCGGGCGTATGCCGCCGAGGCCCCCACGTCGAAGGTGAAGCAGGTGGTGTCCATGCGGGTAATGGCGGCAGGGTTCAGGGTGTTCTGGAATCCCATGCGGTTCAAGGCGATGCCCACATTGCCCATGCCGGCCAGGCGTCCCCCGTCGCCCGCGCTCAGTTCGCCCACGCCATACATCGAGGTGGGCAGGTTGGTGGTGTTCTGTGCCCGCAGGGGCAGGAGCGCCGCAACGGCGAGGCTCCACAAGATGATAATCAGCCGTTTCATTGTTCGTTGTAGATTTTGAGCCGGACGTCGAGGCGGCATTGCCGCTCGGCACCGGGGTCGTTGGTAAAGATGACTTGATTGAAGGTGGTGGCGGCGTCGCTGCTGTTCATGTTCATCAGCAACTTCTGGCGGTTGATGCCCCACGTGCCGAAGTTGTTGCGGATGAACTCGGTCAGGTCGAAGCTGTAGTAGGTATCCCTGCCGAAGACTTCATCGACGGTCAGGTTGCCCGTTTGCACCGTCACCCCGTCGCTGCCATACACATAGTCTTCCAGCACATTGTTCTCATTGGTGATATAGAGGCGTATGTCGTCAGGCAGTTGGTTAGTCCGGTTGTAACTGTCCGCCAGGGGATAAAGATAAAGGGTCGCGCTCTCGATGGAGACGATTTGCCCCGCATCCTGCAAGGCATTCAGGTAGGGAAACTCCAGCTGGTTGTAATAGCCCGTCAGGCCTTGCAGGTAGGCACGATGCCCCATTGAGGTGGAGTGCACGTAATTCTCGATGCCGCTGTTCACCCCGGACAAAGGGGTGTCCGCCCGGTCGTGGCGGATGCCGGTGTAGGCGCAATCCGTGTTGACGCTGAAAGTCAGTTTCTTTTCGGTCCGCTGGGAGGAGATCTCATGATAGCGCAGGGTGAGGCATAAAGAAGAATCGTTGACCAGGAAACCGCTGATGCACTGCCCGCTTTCATCCGGCACGAAGGCCAGGCCGGGAAACTCGCGCTTGAAGTCCTCCTGCTCTTCAAAGTATTCTTCCTGGTTCACCAAGTCGTCCAGCAACTGCTGCCCCCACTCGTCCGGCAAGCGGATTTCCTGCACCTTTCCCTCGCCGGGCCGCGGACGGTACGTAAAGCTGAAGAGCGGCGCCGTTTCCGTGGCCAGCCGGGTATGGTTGTACAAGTCTTCGTCGTCTGTCAGTTCAATAGGGTTTGCCAGGCGGTAGATGTGGACCAGGGGACGGGTCAGCGTATCGCCCCAATAATGTCCGCTGTGCCGCATCACCAACACGAGCGAATCGAGCGCGTAGCTGCAATCTTCATCGGGCTTGAAACTGGCCGTGGAATACTCCGCATAGTAGGCAGCCGCCACCGCGCCCCAAGTGTCGTCCCGGTAATGCCCTATCTGGCAGATGCTGTCGCCCCGCGTCACAATGGAGTCCTCGAGCACCGTACTGATATCCACCGTGCAGGTATCCACATACACATTATAAAATGAACTGTCAACCAGTGTTCGTCCCAGGTCGGAGTTCCCGTCCACGCAAGCGCAGAGGCTTGCAGGGAGAAGGCATAAAAGCAGAAATCGTTTCATCATTCTTATCATTTTTCAGCCGGCAAAGGAATAGGATTGCCACGGCTTCTCCTACAGAAATCGACTGTCTGCCCCGTTTCCCCGTTGAAGGGCATTCAACGGATATTCCCGCCCATTCGTCGATTTCTCTTGCGGCGGCGCGGGCGACGGACTACTTTCGCGCAACGAAACTGAAACTAAAACAAGAACAAGAAATGAAGAAGACAACAATGGGAATCGTGCTGACGGTCGTATGTTTCCTGGCCGGTTGCATAGAAGACGAAGACTACACACAAGGGCAATGGATACGCTGCTCGGATTTTGACGGCGTGGCGCGCTGCGCTGCCAGCAGCTTCACCATAGACGGGAAGGGATACGTGTGCTGTGGCTACCGTGGCTCCAACCGCGACCTGCTGAAAGACTGCTGGGCCTACGACATCGAGGGAAACTATTGGACACAATGCGCCGATATGCCCGACGAAGCTCCGGGAAGACACCAAGCCGCTGCTTTTGCCCTGAACGGCAAAGGCTACGTGACCACGGGCGCCATCAAGGACGAGCCGAAATACCTGGCCGACACCTGGGAGTATGACCCGGCAACGGACACGTGGACACAGAAGGATGACTTCGGCGGCGGAATGCGTTATGGCGCAATGGGATTCTCCGTGGGAGGATACGGCTACGCCGGCACAGGATACAATGACAATTTCCTGAAAGACTTCTATCGCTTCGACCCCAATGCGGCGGCAGGCAGCCAATGGCAAATCGTGAACGGATTTGAGGGCGGAAAACGTGTCAACGGACTGGCCTTCGTCATCAATGATGTGGCCTACATCGGCTTCGGCCAGAACAACAGCACGTATGCGGAAGACTTCTACAGCTTCGACGGCACCACGTGGACCCGCCTGCGCGACATTGCCAACACCAACGACGACGAGGACTATGACGACGACTATGCCATCGCCCGCAGCTATGCCGTGGCTTTTGTCATCGACGGGTTAGGCTATGTGGCCACAGGCGACCGCAATGGCGTCACCAGCGACTATTGGGTGTACGACCCCGAACAGGACTTGTGGCGCGGCGATGCGGATGACGACTTCACGCCGCTGACCACGGTACACTATGGCACAGGCGGGTCGTCGCGCAGCCAGGCGGTCAGCTTCTCCACAGGCACGCGGGGATTCGTGGTGACCGGCCAATCGGGTAATGTCTATTTTGACGATATGTACGAATTGTTGCCCTACGAGATTGAAGATTGATTAATTGTACTGATAATGAAAACCACTCTATGGGTTGAAACAGGCGCGTCGCTCTTGTTGGCGGCGTGCCTGTTTTGTTGTTCGGGCGGCGGAGAACTGCATTGCCGCCCCATGCCGGCGCCGGGAGGCTACGGCTATGTGATTCTGCACAAAGAAGACACGCTGATAAAGCAGCCCTACATCCCGGCCGTGGGGCGCAGGCAGGCTTTCCCCACGGAACAGGAGGCCATGGCTGTGGGACGTTTGGTCTGCCGGAAATTGCAGGAGGGCCTGCCCCCCACTGTCACTCCGGAGGAAGTGGAAGAAGCGCTGGAGACGTGCCGATGAAAAAAATTCGGCTTCCCCGTGTCACGTTTCGCCGGTTCGTTCGTCATTTAAGTGTAAATGGAACTGAACGAATTCAAAATATCCGTATGTCCCCTCAGGGAAAAGCTGCTGAGCCAAGCACGCCGGCTGACCGGGGATGAGGAAGACGCCGAGGACATCGTCCAGGAGGTCTTGCTCCGCCTGTGGAGCAAGCGGGCGGAATTGGACCGTTGCGACAGCATCGAAGCCTACGCCACCACCGTGACGCGCAACGCCTGCATCGACTGGATGCGCACACGGCACACCTCCGCCCAGGACTTGCCCGAAGCCTGCCCCTACGCCGACGGACAGACGCCGGAAAGCCTGCTGGAAGCCAAGGACGAGATGCAACTGGTGGAAAACATCATCCGCACGCTCCCGCCCCTGCAACAGGCCATCTTGCGGATGAAGGACATCGAAGGATATGAGACCGAGGAGATTGCCCAAGTGACGGGATGCAACGCCGAAGCCATACGGAGCAACCTCTCCCGCGCCCGGAAACGGATGAGGGACATTTACCTGAAAACCATTGCCAACAGGAGGAAGCCAAATGGATAGACTGGAAGAACTCATAGAAAAGTACTTTGACGGACGGACCACCTGCGCCGAAGAACGTGCCATCCGCCAAGCCTTCGCCCAGGGCGACATACCCGCCGGGCTGGAGATGTATCGCCCGCTCTTCGTCGGCCTGGACAAAGTTTCGGCAAGCCACGGCCACGCCGAGGACGTGAAGCCGTCACGGCGAAAGATTGCCTTGCGCGCCCCTCGCCTCCGCTACTGGGCTGGAGGCCTGGCTGCAGGGATTGCCCTCTGCTTCGTCTTCGCCCGGTTCCTGCCGGGAAGCGAAGAGGCGGAAAGCTATGTCGTCATCAACGGGAAGCGGTACACCGACCCGGCACTGGTGCAGACCAAGGCACTCGAAGCCTTGGACAATGTAAGTTATACCGACGAAGAGCTGCAACACCTGCTTTTCCCCGTCCAACCCTAAAATCAACCGAACTATGATACAGAACTATTTGAAACTGACAGCAATCGTCCTTCTGGGCTGCCTCTCCCTCACGCTACGGGCACAGGAAGGGCTGGAAATAGGACACCTCTTCACCCAATACGGGAACAAGGAAGGCGTGACGCAGGTGGAGCTGAACGGGGAAATCCTCGCCTCCTACCACATGGAGACGTACAAGAGCCTGGTGTTTGAAGATGTCACGCCATACGCTCCGGAGATTGAGGACTGCCTGGAAGATGCCGTGCGGTCATTACAAGTCCGCAAGCGGCAAGTGGTGAACCGGAGCGGCACCTTGCAGAGCGTCTACCTCCAGCTGACCAACGTGCAACGCAAAGGCAAGAAACTGCGGCGCTACCTCCTCTTCAAGCGGGGGAAAGGCACCCTGGCCACCCTGATATACATTGAGGGAAGCCTCAGCGAGAAAGAACTGATGGATATGCTGTATAAAAGGTGAATCTATAAATAGGAATTTAGTTTAGGCGCGGATTACGCGGATTTCACGGATTTATTATTTGTATAATCAATGGAATCCAGCGTTTTACAGTGAAAATTTTATCCGTGAAATCCGCGTAATCCGCGCCAAAAAACGCCGATAAATTATCATTTAACAACCAATAGAACAATGAACACAAAAACCATCCTCGCGGGAATGCTGCTGGCCACCCTGAGCCTTCCCGCCCTGGCCCAACAAACCGGGGAAACGCCCCGCCGGGCCACCATCGAAGCACAAGGCGACTCCGTCATCATCCGCAAAGGAGAGGGCGACCTGCGCATCCGCATCTACGAAGAACAACAAGCCGCAGAAGGAGAAGAACCCCAGGAAGTGGAAATCTACGAGGGAATCTACCTGGAAAGAAGCGACGAACAGAGCAATGCCTTCCTCGACGCCCTGCCCTTCATCCCCAAGAAGAAAAAGCATAATGCCTACGAGCCGCACAATTCGGGCCTCTTCATCGGCTTTGCCCGGATGACGGACAACTTCCTGGGCTTCGGGGACAGCAAGCGTTTCCCCCAAGACCTGTCCCGCTCGTGGGAGTTCGGCTTCAACTTCCTCTCCGCCTACCACAACTTCAAGAAGAATCCCCATTGGGGACTGAACATCGGGGCAAGCTGGGGCTACCGCTCGTTCAACATCGACGGCGACGTGGCCTTGGTGAAGGAAGACGGACAAGCCGTCTTCTCCGCCGGAGACGCAGAGACCAGTTACAGCAAGAGCCGCCTGCGCCACTTCTTCTTCCGCATCCCCATCACCGTGGAATGGCAACAACGGGTATCCACACGGGGACGGCTCGTCTTCTTCAACCTGGGACCTGAAATCGAGATACGCCACGGCGTGAAGTCCTTCAGCCACATCAACGGCGGCAAGAAGACGCGCGTGGGCAAGGGGATGTACGTCAACCCCGTGGGCGTCAGCCTGCTGGCCCAGGCGGGTTACGGCAACCTCGGCTTCTACCTGCGCTACAACACGTACAGCTTCTTCCAGAAAGGGAAAGGCCCCGATGTGGAACCTGTGTCGTTTGGCATCGCGTGGTATTGGTAAAGGACGGCGGACATACGCACAAAAAAATCTCCCTCTCGCCTTGCGGCAGGAGGGAGATTCTTTTTTATCTGTCAACCGTCATCCATCAATGAATCTCAATGACGCGGTTGTTCTTGGCCTTTTCTTCGGGCGTGCACTTCGGCAGGTCGATGGTCAAAACGCCGTCCACGACGTTGGCGCTGATGCGTTCCTTCTCCACGTCGTCCGGCAGAACCAAGCTCTGCTGGAACTTCGAGTAAGAGAACTCGCGGCGCAGGTACTTGCGGTTCTGCTTGTCCTCTTCCTTGGTCTCGTTCTTCTTCTCCATCGTGATGATCAACTCGTTGTCGTCACCCAACTGGATGTTGAAGTCTTCTTTCGTCATGCCCGGAGCGGCCACTTCCACCTTGTAGTCCTTGTCACTCTCAGTCACGTTGATGGCCGGGGCCGTGGCGTTGGACCGTACCATCCAATCGTTATCGAAAAAGTCATTGAAGATGCTCGGTAACCAGTTCTGATTGTAATTTCTTCTTGAAGGTGTCATAATCGTAATCTCCTATATTTAAGTTGTTTTTATTATTAATTTCCCTGAAGCCCTCCGCCTTTCGGCTTCGCGCTTCGCCTGATAAGTTGCAAAAGCTGTGCCAACGGCCTCCTGCTTACAAAATGTCAGCAGCCCCCCCTGTTTATTAAACCTTCGAAAACCATTTTAACCCCCTTAAGGCGAAGAGTTGACATTTTGTCCATTTTCGTGCAGATTTGTCATAGGTTCCCGTTCATACGGGCACAGAGGGCTTCGGCATGCTTTCCGGCAGGGAAAGAAGGAGAATGGGCGTTGCGTAAGGAAATAAATTCGTACCTTTGCCGCCACAAACGATAAAGCGAATATTCATCTTCAAAACAAAGACATTCATGGAAAAAGCAGAAAACAAGTACATCACCGTGGCCTACAAGATGTATATGGTGGAAGACGGCGTGAAGGACTTCGGCGAGGAAGCCCCCGTGGAGCATCCCTTCCAGTTCATCTCCGGCATGGGCCTGACGCTGGACGCCTTCGAGAACCAGGTGAAGGACCTGGCGGAGGGCGACACCTTCGACTTCACCATCCCTTGTGCCGAAGCCTACGGCGAATATGACGAGGAACACGTGATAGAGTTGCCCAAGAGCGTCTTCCTGATAGACGGCAAGTTCGACGACGAGCACGTGGTGCCCGATGCGGTGATTCCGATGATGACCGCCGAGGGCCAACGCCTCAACGGCACAGTAGTAGAAGTGAAGGACAACGTCGTGGTGATGGACATGAACCATCCCCTGGCAGGCTGCGACCTGAACTTCGTGGGACAAGTGGTGACCAGCCGTCCGGCCACGAACGAGGAAATAGCCGAAATGACCCGGATGCTTTCAGGCGGCTGCGGCGGCGGTTGCGAGGGTTGCGGCGGCGGATGCGGCGACCACCACGGCTGTGGCGACGGGTGCTGCTGCGAATAATAAAGAAAAATCTGGCGCGTTTTTCGCGTATTACACGTTTTATATAAAAATTTGTCCGTTAAAGCCGCTAAATCCGCGCCTATTTCCTCCAACCGCATCTTCACATAGACTTTTCTAAGCGCAAGTCATTCTTCCTTAATGCCCCCGGCTGCCAATCCGATGGATAAAATTACCGTCCCTGTCGAACCGATGGATGCTGGCCAGCAAGAAAGAAGCATTATCCAGCGGAATGACCTTCACGCTGTCGAACAGGTCGGAATACTTGAAACCGTCCTGAAGTGCAGCCTTGTCCGTGTCAAAGACATGCACATCGCTTGACAACGGCTTCTTTTCCTCAATGCCCGCGCTAGTTAAGATTAACAACAGGATTATACCTGCGGGCAACAATAAACGGAGTTTCGATCTCGTTTGCATCTTGGTCATATTAAAATTAACTGTCTTTACATCTATTAAGCGATTACACCATCTGGCGTTACACCATCTTGCATCCCCTTTCCCCATCCTTGCCACTCCCGTAAGATGCGAGGGCAGCGGCAAGCATCTCGGGCGAAGTGTAGAGTTCGAGCAGGTCATTGGCCACCACCAGTTGTTGTGAGCTGACATGCATCTTGTCCCTCACCATGCGGCTGTGCATCCAAGCCACGCCGGCACGTGCCAAGGGAGCATCCGCGCCGAGACATCCGTCCACGCTGCTGAAGCCGTCGGCCGGAGCCACGTCACGCAGCAGGGAGGCATCTGTCCGGGCCAGACAGACCCGGACGACGGATGCCTGGATGTAAGGATGCCCGTCTTGTGCGTCTGATTGTTGCAGCAACTTGAAGAAAACGATGTGGTCATTGTAGAGGAAATCCTTGTTGTTCCGCACCACAGCCTCGGCCAGTTCGGCCACCGTGGTGCTGCCATTTATGACCAAGCTGCCCAAGGCAATGTCGGTAGCAGGCGTTGCCCCGCCCACCGTGATGGAGGGCAACACGCCTTGCGAGACGATGTAGGGCGCCACGATGGCAGCGCCTTGGACGGACATTGCCTTGGTCAGATATACCGGCGGGACGTTGAGATTGAGTCCCATAAAGCGGTTATAGTCCGTCTGGCCGCCTGATTTGGTCTCAAAGCACCCCTTCAGGTGGGGTTGCAGGCTCTTGTACACGGCCAGCGCGTTGTTCCATTTCAGCCGTTGCCGCATCTGTATGGCCGTGCGCGGGTTCGTCATCGTGGAGGGAGCGCTGCGCACGATTTGCTTCCCGTTACGGGCCAGATAGACCAGATTGCCCACCTTGCCCACTATCTTGTCACCCTTTTCATTCTCTGTCGCCATGTCTAAAAATTTTTATTGAACGAACTTCTTCAGAATTTTTTGGCTAATATACGACTTTTATTTTACACTTAAGCAACACCGCTTTCAAATGTATCTTAAACCGTAACAACTCTCATTCCGAATAGGACTAATATAGGAGTATCATAGGAGTATTATAGGAGTAATAGCGGCGCGGTAAGGGAGGGAAAGGAAGGGGAAAAGGATAGGAAAAGATTAGGCGCGGATTTCGCGGATTACACAGCTTGTATAAAAATATAACTATGAAATCCGCGCCTAAAACACGACAAACAGTTTCTTCTTACTTGTGCGTCATGATGTCCAGCACCAGGCGGTCCGTCTCGTTCATGCCGCGCGAGCCTATCTTCGTCAGGTTGCGGATGCTCTGGTCCACGTCCTCGTCGATGATGCCTTCCACGGAGGTGACGGTGCGCCCCTCCATGGCCATAATGGCAGAGAGCACGGCGGTGGACACGCCCGTGGTGACTTTCAGGGCGCAACTGGGCTTGGCGCCGTCGCATATCATGCCGGTCAGGTTGGCTATCATGTTCTGCACGGCGTAGGACACCTCTTTATAACCGCCGCCCATCAGCCACGTGATGCCGCAGCTGGAGCCGGTGGCAGCCACCACGCAACCGCACAGGGCGGACAGGCGGCCCAGGCTCTGCTTGATGTAGATGACCGTCAGGTGGCTCAGCATCAGGGCACGGATGAGTTCTTCCTCCGTCTTGCCGTTCTCCTCGGCAAACACGACGACGGGCAGGGTGGCGGAGATGCCCTGGTTGCCGCTGCCCGAGTTGCTCATCACCGGAATCATGGCACCGGCCATGCGGGCGTCGCAAGCGCCGGACGTGTAGGAAAGGATGTGCGAGAAGACGCTGTCGCCCATGATTTTGTGCTCATAATTGCCGCGCAGCATCTTGCCCAAACCGTGACCGTAGTCGCCCGTGAAGGAGCGTTCGGCGGCGGCCTTGTTCAGGCGGGCGGTCTCCAGGATGAAGCGGATTTCGTCCAGCGGGGCGGTCAGGGCAAAATCATAGACCCGGCGCAGGGTCAGTTGCGGGGCGTTGTCGTCCTCTTCAGCCGTCGTGGCGGACATTTTGTCCAGCAGGACCTCGCCGTTGCGGACGATGCGGCGGAAGTCGGTGTGCCCCCCTGCGATGATGGCCGTGGCAGTATCGCCGCCCGCCTCGCAGGTCACTTCGATATACAGTTTCTCTTCTATCCCCTCCTTCAAGGCGATGCGGATGCGCTTCTCGTCGATGAAGGCTTTCCCGGCCTCCACGGCCTGGAGCGTGCAGTCCTTCAGCACCTCCAGTTGGTAGTCCGACTTGCCGATGAGCGCGCCCAGGGCGATGGCGATGGGCAGGCCTATCATGCCCGTGCCGGGAATGCCCACGCCCATGGCGTTCTTCAGGATGTTGGCACTCAGCAGGGCGGTGATTTTCTCGGGACGCTTGCCCAGTGTCTCGGTGGCGCGGGCCACGCAGAGGGCCACGGCCATAGGCTCCGTGCAGCCGATGGCGGGAACCACCTCGCGCTTCACCAGAGCGATGATTTGTTGTCTTTCGTGTTCTTCCATATTTGAATTTCCTTTATTTTTAGGATTAGCATTTAGCATTCGTTCTCTACGATGTCCTTCCCGAAAGGCGTCAGAGCCAACGCGGCCAGCTTGAAATGTTGCAGGCCGAAGGGGATGCCGATGATGGTGATGCAGAGGATGGCGCCGAACACCAGGTGGGACAAGGCAATCCAAATGCCGCCCAGCAGAATCCAAAGCACGTTCATCAGGATATGGAGGCATCCGCCCGCCCGTTCGCCGGTGCGCACCGTCTTGCCAAACGGCCACAGGGCCAGCCCCGCCAGTTTCAAGGTCTGCATCCCGAAAGGAATGCCGATGATGGTGACCATCAGCAACAGACTGGCCACCACATACTCCAGTGCCGTGAAGATTCCGCCCAGCACCAGCCATAATACGTTCATAAAACAACCCATATTCTTCTTTTTTTAGGGATTTACGGGGCAAAGGTAAGCATTTGTGCCCACATTTTCCTGCCAACGACACGTTTTGTCGCCGACACGCCCTATCTTTGTCCTTATCAAACCAAAAGAATTGTATTATGGGCAAACGATTGGAAGGCCTGCAACGCTGGCTGATTATCATCAACAAACTGAAGGAAAGCCGGACAGGCGTGCCGACAGAGGAGTTGTTGGGCTACGTCTCTCGCCGCATGGAAGAACGGGGCTATGGGGGCATCGTCCTCCGCACCCTGCAACGCGACTTCAGGGATATAGAATCCGTGTTCGGCATCTGCATCTCCTTCAACGAAGAGCGGGGCGGGTATGGCATCGCCGCACAAGACGAGCACGAGTGGAACCGCTATGAGCAGCTCTTGCTGAACTTCGACCTGCTGAATGCCTTGGAAGGGGACGACACGCTGGCCTCCTACGTCTTGCCCGAGCATCACCGTCCTTTGCACAGCGAGTGGCTGGCGCCGCTGATTGCCGCTATCAAACATTCACATCCGGTCGCGTTCGATTATCTCTTGGTGCGCCAGGACGACAAGCTGGTGGCGAAGAAAGTCAATCCCCATTTCCTGAAGGAGTCCAACCAACGCTGGTATCTCCTGGCCTACGAGGGGGACACCTTGAAAACCTTCGGCATTGACCGCATCCGCAACCTGCAAATCGTGGACAACGAACACTTCAAGCGGGACACCACGATAGACATCCATGCCCTCTTCCGCGACTGCTATGGCATTTGGGACCAGACGGACATCCCCGTGGAAGACATCGAGTTGCGCTACGATGCCCTGGACGGCAAGTTCCTGAAGTCCGTCCCCCTGCATCATTCGCAACAGGTACTGGCCGACACGCCCGACGAGTTCCGCATCGCCCTGCGCCTGCGCGTCACCAACGATTTTGTCATGGAACTGCTCTCGCGCAGCCGCTCGCTGGAGGTAATACGCCCCCAACACCTGCGCGAACGGGTCCGACAAATCTACGAAGATGCGTTGAAACGAAATACCTGACCAACCATTAAACCGATATAAATATGAAGACGAAACGATTCTTCCAACAGGGATGCCTGCTGTTTTTCCTGGCCTTTTTGCCCATCGAGATCGATGCCCAGCAGCTGCACCGCTATGTCGTGGAGGTGACGACCTCTTTCCGATACCATGGCAGGCTCAAGTCGAAGATTTGCTACTATGAAATCATTTCCAAGACACCCCTGACCACCAAGCAATGCGACGCCCTCATCCGGCAAGGCAAGGCCAAGCGCATACCCAAGCCCTATGCCTGGAAACAGCGTGAGGCCGACCTTTGGAACCGCCCCAACATGACGATGGACGGCGAAGAGGGCATCAATCCTTGGGATGCCGAACAGACGGAGTACGACCTGATGTACGAGGATCCGGATTTGTATGATTTCATAGCCGATTGAACATTTTAAGTACACAATATCCCCGTATGAGTTTGTTTATCAATTAAAAGTTCGTACCTTTGCCGTGTCGGTCGGTAGTGTCCGCCGGCAAACTTACGTATGAGTTAATTGATGAAAGTGTAGCTTTTACCTTTGTCAGAAAGTCTGGTAAACTTTAAGAAGTATAAGGAATGGCAATCACGCTCATCACTTGTCTGTATATGTTTGCCATGAGCCATATACATCACAGGTGTGGGGATATTGTCTATTTATACTTCGGGTTTTACCAGAGCCTCTGACAAGATAGATGATGTGACTCCACACTTTCTTTTTATAAATTTAAAATTAGAGTAATGGGAAAAAAAGAAGATTTCTTAGCGTCAACGATTAATGGTCTTGTAGGTAATTTTAAAATGCATCACCCAAGATTAACCTTGGCGGAGTTGGAAAAAGCAGGGTTGGTTACTGAGATTCAAAATATCTACAAGATGATAGGTGGAATTTGTGAGTCTTTTCCTATAAATTACAGGTGGGATATTCAACATCAAGATTTTATTTTGGAGTTAGATGAAGAGCTTCATTTCAACCGGTATCGTTTAATGACTTTGGATTCAGCTGTATATGTAAACTATCCTTATTTCTCAGTGGAGAACTACAAATCTTATTGCAAGAAGTATGAAGACAAATGCTTAATGGCTGGTTCCTATGGCGGAAGATGGAAGAATGAATCTACCGAAAGATATTTCTTACCAAGCGGTCCAAATGGTAAATTGGATGGAAATGGAAGCTCCCGGTGGCGGCAAAGAGCTTTTTACGATTACCTGAAAGACATTCACTCACTCGTGCGAGGAACAAAAGTAATCAGGGTCTCCATTTATGACAAATTTAATGGCGAACAATTAAAATACATTTTAGAAGCACAAGATAAAAGAAAACTTAAAATGTATTTAACAGGAATTTTCGAGAAATACCAAATCAAGCATGCTTAACTATAATTTGTTATATATGGACATTAAACTAAAATTTAGACCCATAGATTTCCTTTATCTATTACCTACCTGAAAATTGGCATGAAGAACCTCTATGGAAATAAACCTTTGCACCGGACAAGGCAAGAAACCATCAGCGGGACAAACACCCTAACCGCGTTTGCCCCGCTGACATTTTTACTTAATCCACCTTGCTTGAAGAGCCTTAGTACTCGTCCTCGTTGAAGAAGAAGTCCTCCTTGCTGGGATAGTCGGGCCAAATGTCTTCAATGCTTTCATATATCTCGCCCTCGTCTTCCATTTCCTGAAGATTCTCTATCACTTCAAGCGGAGCACCCGAACGCATGGCATAATCGATAAGTTCGTCCTTGGTTGCCGGCCAAGGTGCGTCTTCCAATTTGGAAGCCAATTCCAATGTCCAATACATAGTTCCTAAGTATTAAATGGTACTTACAATATCTTCTCTTTCAAATTTTCGGCAAATGTATAACATTTTAGGTTACTTGCAACCATTCCGCCAAAATATTTCACCTTTTTTCTCGTCTTTGTTTATTTTGCGCGACAAAACAAATAAATAATCGGACAAACGGTTGACGTATGCCAGCAAATCGGGAGCGACTTCCGCTTCGGCGGCCAAGGCGAGGATACGGCGTTCGGCGCGGCGGCAAACCGTGCGGCATACGTGGCACAGGGCGGCTCCACGGCTTCCGCCGGGCAGGACAAAGGCCGCGAGCCGGGGCAACAGGCTGTCCAGCCGGTCTATCTCGTGTTCCATGGCTTCCACTTGTGCCGGAGTAATAATACTTACCTCATGCAGAGGAGTTTGGCTGCAATCGGTGGCCAGGCAGGAGCCGACGGCAAAGAGCGTGTCCTGCACGTGCCGGACGAAACAGGCGTCTTGCTCGTCTGCCAGGTAGGTGACGAGCAGTCCCAAGCAGGCGTTCAGTTCGTCCACCGTGCCGTAGGCTTCCAGGCGGACATGAGTCTTGGACACGCGGGTGCCGCCCACCAGTGATGTGGTGCCGGCATCGCCGGTGCGGGTATAAAGGACACTTTTCTTGATAGTTGTCATAAGCTGAAAGGATGTGAATAGTTGACGATGTAATCTTGCTTGGCTTTCGACTTGTCAAAAAAGAGGATGCCGAGGTCGTAGAGGTCGAAAGTGACGCCCACCCGCTCGTGTTTCCGCAACCGTTTCCACAAGGCGGTCATCTCCGGGGTATAGCGGACACCTTCGATGACGAAGAGCGAACGTCCTGTGGCGCGCGTCACGCAGGCTTCGAACACCTGCTGCACAAAGTCCGGGTGGCGGTAGTCATGCAGGTAGAGGAAATCGACCGGGACACCTGCCTCCAGAAAGAGTCCGGACAAGTCGGCTGCGCCCACATAGTCTGCCCCTACGCGGGCGGCTTTCAGGTAGAGGGACGAGGCGGACAAGCGACCGGCATCCACTATCGTCTCCGGCCGGGCGTAGTTGACCAGACGGAACAACAGCCGCTTCAGCTTGGGCGGCTCATAGAGCCAGTCGCTTCCTTTGTCGCGCTTCAACTGCTTTTCGCGTATCCGCAGCTCCTTGTATTTGTAGTAGGCCGAGCGTTCGTAGACCACATCGGTGATGAAGTCGAAGGCAAAGGGCGAATGCACCCCGTATCCCCGCCGGTGGCGGAAACGGCGCAGCCAGATGAAAGGGCGCTTCAAGGCGAGTGTCAGGCGGTCGATGTTCATAGTTTCTGTGGCGCATGCAGGCTTCCTGTCTGCATTTGTGGACACAAAAATAAGAGGAATCTTGAAAAAAGGCAAGCATACAGGAACAAAATGCATATCTTTGTGCCCACAAACCAACCCACAAACAATCATCATGCTGACCACCCTGCTTATCCTGGCGCTCTCCGCAGTGCTTTTCGTCTCGGGCAAGGTCCGTTCGGACATCGTCGCGCTGTGCGCGCTCATTGCCCTGCTTGTGTTTCACATCCTGACGCCCGAGGAGGCGTTGTCCGGTTTCTCCAATTCTGTCGTGGTGATGATGGTGGGCCTCTTCGTGGTGGGAGGCGCCATCTTCCAGACCGGCTTGGCCAAGATGATCAGTTCGCGCCTGCTGAAGCTGGCCGGGCAGAGCGAGCTGAAGTTGTTCCTGCTGGTGATGCTGGCCACGGCGGCCATCGGCGCCTTTGTCAGCAACACGGGCACGGTGGCCCTGATGCTGCCCATCGTGGTCAGCCTCGCGCTCAATGCCGGGACGACGCCTGCCCGCCTGCTGATGCCCTTGGCCTTTGCCAGCAGCATGGGGGGCATGATGACCCTCATCGGAACGCCGCCCAACCTGGTCATACAGGACGTGCTGGTCCATGCGGGGCATGAGCCGCTGTCGTTCTTCTCTTTCCTGCCTGTGGGCCTGCTCTGCCTGCTGACGGGCATCGTGGTGCTGCTGCCGCTGACGCGCTGGTTCTTGTCCGGGAAGCGGAAGGAAGACCAGGCCGCCGCGTCCGGCAAGTCGCTGAACGAGCTGGTGAAGGAGTACGGGCTGAGCGACAACCTGTTCCGCCTGCGGGCCGATGCCGCGTCCGCCATCGTGGGACAGACGATCCTGGCCCTGGACGTGCGCCGGCGTTACGGGCTGAACATCCTTGAGGTGCGCCGCGGCGAGGTGTCGCAACACCGTTTCCTGAAGACCGTCACCCAGAAGCTGGCTTCGGCGGACACGGTCATCGAGGCGGGCGACGTGCTCTACGTGCAAGGCCATGCCGCCGAGGTCAACCGCTTTGCCCAGGACTTTGCCCTGGCCCTGATGGACGGGCACGCCACGGAGATGGCCGCGAATGCGGAGCGTTCGCTGGATTTCTACGACATCGGCATCGCGGAAATCGTGCTGATGCCCTCGTCCGACCTCATCAACCGGAGGGTGAAGGAGGCGGGCTTCCGGGACAAGTTCAACGTCAACGTCTTAGGCATACGGCGCAAGAAGGAATACCTGTTGCAGGACCTGGGGCGCGAGCGGATGCACAGCGGCGACGTGCTGCTGGTGCAGGGCACGTGGCAGGACATTGCCCGCGTCAGCCGCGAGAACACGGACTGGGTGGTGCTGGGGCAGCCGCTGGAGGAGGCGGCCAAGGTGACGCTGGACTACAAGGCCCCTGTCGCCGCGGCCATCATGGTGCTGATGGTGGCGATGATGGTGTTTGACTTCATCCCCGTGGCCCCCGTCACCGCCGTGATGATTGCCGCCATGCTGATGGTGCTGACCGGCTGCTTCCGCAACGTCGAGGCCGCCTACAAGACCATCAACTGGCAGACCATCATGCTCTTTGCCGGGATGCTGCCCATGTCCATCGCCTTGGAGAAGACCGGGGCATCGGAATACCTGTCCAACACGTTGGCCAGCGGGCTGGGCGACTACGGCCCCATCGCCCTGATGGCGGGCATCTACTTCACCACCTCGCTGATGACGATGTTCATCAGCAACACCGTGACCGCCGTGCTGATGGCGCCCATCGCCCTGCAGAGCGCCGTGCAGATAGGCGCCAGTCCCGTGCCCTTCCTGTTCGCGGTGACGGTGGCGGCCAGCATGTGCTTCGCCTCGCCCTTCTCCACCCCGCCCAATGCGCTGGTGATGCCCGCGGGGCAATACACGTTCATGGACTACGTCAAGGTGGGCCTGCCCCTGCAGGTCGTCATGGGGGTGGTGATGGTGTTCGCGTTGCCCCTGTTGTTCCCGTTCTGAGGGCGCCGCGGGGCGGGCGCAAGCCACCCCATGGGACACGCAAAAACTACTCTATAGAGTAGCTCATCGTTACTCTATAGAGTAGCTCGTCATTACTCTATAGAGTAGCACGTGGTTACTCTATAGAGTAGCAACCGCCCCTCCCACGGGGGCGCGGGAGGCGGTTCAGAAGTAGTTGTTGCGTATCTCCTTGGCGATGTAGCGGCCCATCAGCACCTGTCCTTCCACGTCGGGGTGCAGGCCGTCGCGCAGGTACTTGCCCCGCGAGGAGGGTTGCTCGAACTTCTCGCAGATGCCGCTCTCGCCGTAGCAGTCAATCAGCTGCACGGACAGGGCCTGGCACAGCTTGCGCAGGATGTCTATCTTCTGCAGGTTCTGCCCGTTGTGCTCCACGCTGCCGGTCTGGATGGGCGTGCAGACGAAGACGCGGCACTTGGGATAGGTCTCCAGGATGGTCTGGATGGCCCACCGCGCGCCGCCCGCCATGGTGGTCACGTCCACCTCGTCCAGCGTCTTGCCCCTCAGGGCCTCTTCCGCGCTGCCCAGGTTGACATCGTTGGTGCCCATGGAGAAGACGAAGACGTCGGGCGCGGGATAGGCCCCGCTCTCCACCTCGGCGATGAACTTCTGGATGTGCACCTTGGCCACGTTGTTGTGGCGCATCTGCAGCTCGTGTTGGTCCTCCGTGGGTTGCCAGCCGCCGGAGATGCCCGCGAAACCCTCGCTGCCATAGTCCTGCGTGTCCGGATGGCAGGCCCACGTGGCCGAGCCTACCGCCACGTTGTGGTGGGTGGCAAAGCCCAGCAGGTCCGCCACGGTCTTGGACCATTGTTCGCCGGCTGTGATGCTGTTGCCGTCGCAGCCGAAGTTCAGCTTGCTGAAGTCGGGGAAGAGGGACTGCGCTTGCAGTGCAGCCCCCAGTCCGCCGATGAGAAATATAAAACTAACCAGTAACTTCTTCATTGCATTCCTCATATTTAAGTGGTCAGGCAAATCGTTCGATGACTTCCATGCACATGCGGCCGTTGTGGTAGGGGCACTTCCAGAACCCCGCCTTGTCGTCCGTGGTGTTCACCGTCCCGTCGGCGCGGACGCTCCAATGCCATTCGCCATGCTCGCGGTCGATGAGATGCTGTTTGATGAACCGCCAGCAGTCGTGTGCCTTCTTCAAGCCCACCCCGTCGTCGAAGTGCTGGTAGAGGTTGAGGTGTCCCACGACGTTCTCGGCCTGCACCCACCAATGGCGGTCGGTGTCGGTCTTCTTCTTGTCCACAAACGTCTCGTAGATCATGGCCCCGTCGGGCGCCAGCCCTTCGTCGGCTGCGGCGGCGATGTATTCCACCAGCGGCTCCACCTTGTCCAGCAGTCCCTGGTCGCCCAGCATGAGCGCGGCCTCATGGATGAGCCAGGAAGCCTCGATGTCGTGGCCGTAGGAGATGATGCGGTATTTGCTCTGCCAGTCGTCGTTGAAGAACAGCTCCAGGTGGCCTGTCTTGATGTTCAGGATTTTGGTCGTGAACAGCCCGATGAGGTTGCGCAACTGCTTCTCCAGTCGCGGGTCCTTCCAGACGCGGTAGAGGTTGGCGTATGGCTCCAGGATGTGCAGGTGCGTGTTCATCGTCTTGCGCTCGTTCTCGTCCTTGGCGCTGAGGCGCATGTCGGCCATTTCGCCCCATTCGCGGCTGAGAGCCTCGCAGTAGCCGTTCTTCTTCGTGTCGAAGCTGTGTTCCTCGATGCTCTCGAAGAGGCGGATGGCATAGTCCAAGGCCTCCTGGTCGCCTGTGGCACGGTGGTATTCGCTCAGGCCGTAGATGGCGAAGCCCAAGGCGTATATCTGCTTCTTCGTGTCCAGGGGCTGGCCTTTGTAGTCCAGCGACCAGTAGACGCCTCCGTATTCCTTGTCGTAGAAATGGTCGATGAGGTAACGCTTGGCGCGGGTGGCCGTCTCCAGATACTCCTCCTTCTTCAGCAGGCGGTAGGCTGCCGAGAAGGTCCACAGGATGCGGGCGTTGAGGATGGCTCCCTTTTCCGCTTCCGGCATCAGTTCCTCCGTGCCGGTGATGCGCCCGTAGAAGCCTCCGTGCTCGCGGTCCGTCATCTTGTTCATCCAAAACGGGAGGATGTTCCGGGTCAGCTCCTCGTACATCTCGTCCCGCATGTTCTTTACATCTATCATATCAATGCGTCTCCTTTCTTCTTTCTTTCAAATCAGCTGTAATCTTCTGCATCCGCGAGTAGTTCAGCGGATAAATGAATATGACTAAAATGGACAGCAAGGCGATGCCTGCGGGGATGAAGCTCATCAGGTACTTCAGCCCGTTCAAGGCTTCGGGCGTCTGCACGGCATTCTCGGCGGTATTGTAGCCGAAAGCGGCCAGCAATGCCATCACAGCCCAGCCGGCAAAGGCGCCGCCGAACTTCTGTGCCATGGAGCCGGAAGAGAATATCAGGCCCGTGGATGCCGTGCCGTCCTTATGTTCGGCATAGTCGGCCACGTCGGCATACATGCTCCATATCAGCGGCGAGATGATGCCCGTGCAGATGGAAATCAGCACTTGGAACAACATCATCAGCCACCAGCCTGCCACCGTGTCGGGCACGAAGAAGAACAGCACGCTGAACAGCACCAGACCGACCAGCGCCAGATAGTACGTGGTCTTCTTTCCCAAACGTGTGGAGAACGGAACGGCCAGCGCCACGCCCAACATGTTGCAGACCTCGCCAATCATCAGGAACAGGCCGGCGTAGAGCACGATGTTGAACACGCCGAAGTCCAGGAAGGCATTGGCGCTGACGCAATCCTTGAAGTAATAGGCTGCCGTGGCGCCGCGCACGGTGTTGAAGAAGTTGGAGAGCAGGGCGATGCCGTTCAGAATCCACCAGGGCGAGTTGGTCAGCAGCGACTTCACGTCCTTGCCCAGGGATTCGCCGGACACGTTCTGCACGTGTTCGCGCGTCATGCTGAAGCACAGCAGGAAGCCGCAGAAGCAGATGCTGGCAATGACGATCATCGAGTATTGCCAACTGTCGGCCTGCCCGTAGCCCATCGACTTGAACAGATTGCACAGGGGTTCCCATGCTCCCAGCGCGATGAAACTTCCGCCGTAGGCAAAGAACATGCGGTAGGAGGAGAAGACGGTCTTCGTGTTCGAGTCGTCCGTCATCACGCCCAGCATGGCGCCGTAGGGCACGTTGATGCCCGTGTAGACGGTCATCATCAGGATGTAGGTGGCATACGCCCAGATCAGTTTGCCGGTGTAGCTCCACTCTGGCGTGGTGAACAACAGGATGCCCGAAATGGCAAACGGCGCGGCAATCCATAGCAGGTAGGGGCGGTAGCGTCCCCAACGGGTCTTGGTGCGGTCGGCAATGACGCCCATCATCGGGTCGGACACCGCGTCCCAGATACGGGTAATCAGCATCAGCAGACCGGCATCGGCCAGCGTCAGCCCAAAAATGTTGGAATAGAAGAACGGCAGATAATACGAGAATATCTTCCAGAACATCGACGAAGACATGTCTCCGAAGCCGTAGCCTACTTTTTCTTTTAGTGTTGCCATGGATTCAAGGATTAGTGTTCATCATTTCATCAGTTCCATATTCTTGTCTATCAGTTTCTTCAGTGTCTCTACCGAAGCAGAGGTCGTGAAGCCGTCGGCAGGCGTGTTCAGGCAGTAGTCCACCAGTTTGTCCACCGTCGAGGTGGCCACGTGCATCCGCGTGTCGCTGGAAGCGTAGTAGATGAACACCTTGCCGTCCTCGTCGGCAATCCAGCCGTTGGAGAAGAGCACGTTGCTCACGTCGCCCACGCGCTCCTCGCCTTCGGGCACCATGAATGCACCGGCGGGCGAAGCAATCAGTTCGGAGGGGTCTTCCAGGGAAGTCATGTACAGATAGAGCACATAGCGCAGCCCGGCGGCACAACCGCGGACGCCGTGGGCCAGGTGCAACCAGCCTTTCGGGGTCTTGATGGGATGCGGGCCTTCGCCGTTCTTCACTTCCTTGATGGTGTGGTAGTAGCGTTGGTCGATGATTTTCTCTTCCTTCACTTCGGCGTGCGTGATGTCGTCAATCAAGGCCCAGCCGATGCCTCCTCCGCTGCCGGCGTCGATGAAGCCGTCTTGCGGGCGGGTGTAGAGGGCATACTTGCCGTCCACAAACTCAGGGTGCAATACCACGTTGCGCTGCTGGCTCTTGCTCTTCAGGTCCGGCAGGCGTTCCCAGGTCTTCAGGTCCTTGGTGCGGGCAATGCCGGCCGTGGCCGTGGCGGCAGAGAGGTCGCCTGCGGGGGCGTTGTCGTCGTGGCGTTCGGCGCAGAAAATGCCGTAAATCCAGCCGTCTTCATGGGCGGTGAGGCGCATGTCGTAGATGTTGGTGGCAGGAACCACGTCGTCCGGCATCGTGATGGGGTAGTCCCAGAAGCGGAAGTTGTCCACGCCATTGGGGCTTTCGGCCACGGCAAAGAACGACTTGCGGTCGGCTCCCTCCACGCGCACTACCAGGAGGTATTTGCCGTTCCATTTGATGGCACCCGAGTTCAGGGTTGCGTTCACGCCGATGCGCTCCATCAGGTAGGGGTTGGTCTTCTCGTCCAGGTCGTAACGCCAGAAGATGGGGGCATGGGCAGCCGTCAGGATGGGATATTTATAGCGTGTGAAGATGCCGTTGCCGTCTTCTACGGGGATGTTCGGTCTGGTAATCAGTTCTTCGTGCTTGCGGAAGAGCTCTTTAACTCGGTCATTGAAAGTTTGTTCCATAGGTGTTATTGTGTTAAGTTTGATTTGATTTGATTCCTTTACTCCTTATTTATAAAGTTGTACGTCTGCGGCAAAGAGTGTCCGCGGATTCTTGTAGAACTCCACGAAGTCGGCAGCTGAGGCTTGGCCGGGATAGGGAGCATAGAAGTGCGTCACCTTCTCGCGGGCATTGCGCCACACCAGGACGTAGGACAAGCTGGGATATTTCTCCAGGGCAGGATAGAGGGTGCCTGTCCACCACTTGGCGTCGGGGATGCCTTCGTAGCCGATTTCCGTCACGGCAGGCACTTTGTCGTGGGTCTTGCCGATGGTCGTGATGATGCCCAGCATACGGTCCAACCCGTCGAGGAAAGCTTGCTTGTCAAATTGGTAGGTATCAAAGCCTATGACGTCGATGAGGTCGTCGCCCGGATAGCGGGCCAGGTATTGGGTGGTGTCCTGAGGTTCCGTCCCCGACGAATAGGCATAGAGCGCATTGTCCACGCCGTGTACGCTGAGGCTGTCCACCGTCATGCGCCACAACGTCTTGTATTCGTCAGCCGTGCAGAGCTTCTCGCCCCACCAGAACCAACTGCCGGTGTGTTCGTGCCACGGGCGGAAGAGGACGGGAATCTTCACGCCTTCGGGGGTCTGCAACGAATTCAGGAAGTCGGCCACGCTGCCCAGCCAACCGGCAAACTTGGCGTGGTTCTCGCCGCCGGGCAGGATGGATTTCACCACCGTCGTGTCGCTCACGTCCCATGCGTCGCCACCGGTCTTGGGGTTGCGTGCGTGCCAGCTCAAGGACACCATGCCGCCGCGCTGGTATTGCTTCAGGATTTCCTTGCGCAGGGTGTCGAAAGCCACCTTGTCCAGGTTCTTCGGGCCGCCCAGCTCCACTTCGCCCAAGTCGAAGCTGATGACAGCAGGGTAGTCGCCACACACGTCCTTCACGTCCGAACGGCCTTCTTCGCCTTCCCAACCGATGCCGTACACCGTGTCGTCGTGGTGTCCGAACATGATGCCTTGTGCCGGCGTCTTTTTCAAGTTCGTCAGCAGTTTCTCCGTTTCCGGCGTGCGAACCGTCGCCACTTCCTCTGTTGTCTTCTGTTCTTTGCTGCCCGAGCCGCAAGCTGTGAGCAGTCCTGCCGTCAGAAGCGCGGCAGCCCATGTAAACTTCTTCATAACTATGCTTTTCATTATGTAATTGTAATAGTTTTATTTCAAAGCACAAAGGTAAGCGATTAGGGGATACAATACTGATACTATTTTATCCCTTTGCAATATTTTTACGACAGTATAGAAAAAAAGTGCGGATTATGCCTGTCCCCTTGGGTAGGAACCTGCACAATCCGCACTTGGAAAACCGTTTCAGACTCTCCGCTTAGAGCGGCATGTTGCCGTGCTTCTTGGGTGGATTGCTCTGGTTCTTGTTGTGTGCCATCTCCAGGGCCTGCACCAGCTTGTAGCGGGTGTCGCGCGGCAGGATGATTTCATCGATGTAGCCACGCTCGGCGGCACGGTAGGGATTGTTGAACTTCTCTTCATATTCCTTGATGATGCCGGTCTTCTCTTCGGGCGAAGCCTTGCGGTAGAGGATGTTCACGGCGCCCTCGGCTCCCATCACGGCAATCTGTGCCTGCGGATAGGCCAGGTTGATGTCCGCGCCCGTGGGCTTGCTGGACATCACGATGTAGGCACCGCCGTATGCCTTGCGGGTGATGAGCGTGATTTTGGGCACGGTGGCCTCGGCGTAGGCGTAGACAATCTTCGCGCCGTGGCGGATGATGCCGTTGTGCTCCTGCACGGTGCCGGGCAGGAAGCCGGGCACGTCCTCAAACGTAATGATAGGTATGTTGAAGCAGTCGCAGAAGCGGATGAAGCGGGCGGCCTTGTCGCTGGCGTCAATGTCCAACACACCGGCCAGGTAAGCGGGCTGGTTGGCCACGATGCCCACGGAGCGTCCGTTCAGGCGGCCGAAGCCGATGACCACATTCTTCGCGAAGTGGGGCATCACCTCGAAGAAGTACTGGTTGTCCAGCACCGGCTCGATGATGTCCTTGATGTCATAGGGCAGATTCGGGTCTTCGGGGATGACCGTCTGCAGGGCCTCCGTCTGGCGATGGATGTCGTCCGTGCAGGGAGTGAAGGGGGCATCCTCCATGTTGTTGCTGGGCAAGAAGCTCAGCAGCTCGCGGATGGTCATCATCGTCTCCTCCTCGTTGTTGCACATGAAGTGGGTGACGCCGCTCTTCGAACTATGTGTGTAGGCACCGCCCAGCTCTTCCTTGTCCACCACCTCGTTGGTGACGGTCTTCACCACGTCCGGGCCGGTGATGAACATGTGGCTCTGCTCCTTCACCATGAAGATGAAGTCGGTCAGCGCGGGGGAGTAGCAGGCACCGCCGGCACAAGGACCGAGGATGGCGGAAATCTGCGGGATGACGCCCGACGCGATGGTATTTTGGTAGAAAATGGAGGCATAGCCTTCCAGACTGTTCACGCCTTCCTGGATGCGGGCGCCGCCCGAGTCGTTCAGGGCGATGATGGGCGCGCCGTTCTTCAGCGCCAGTTCCTGCACCTTGACAATCTTGGCGGCATTGGTCTCGCTCAGCGAACCGCCGTGTGCCGTGAAGTCGTAGGCATAGACAAACACCAGGCGGCCGTCTATCTTGCCGTAACCTGTCACCATGCCATCGCCGGGGATTTGCTTCTTTTCCATGCCGAAGTTGGTGCAACGGTGGTTGACGAACTTGTCCAGCTCGTTGAACGTGCCCTTGTCCAGCAGCAGCTCGATGCGCTCGCGGGCGGTCATCTTGCCCATGGTGTGCTGCTTCTCTATCTTGTCCACGCCGCCGCCCAGGGAGGCGCGCTTGTCCAGCTCTTCGAATTGCTGGTATATTTCTTCTCTGTTCATGATTATTCCTCTTCTTCCTTGATTACTTCCAGTTCAATCAATGTCTGGTTGGCATTGACGGCCTCGCCCTCTGCCACCAGGATGTTGCGCACGATGCAGTCGGCATTGACCTTGTAGTTGCTCTGCATCTTCATGGCTTCCAGCACGATGGCGATGTCGCCCGCTGCCAGTTGGTCGCCCACTTTGACGGGGATGCTGACCACCTTGCCGGGCATGGGAGCCACAATCTTGTCGCCCTGCTTCTCGTCGGCGCCCTTGCGGGTGTGCAGGTACTTGGCCTGCGTGTCCACGATGTCCACGTGGAAGGAGCGCGTCAGGATGTTGACGTCGTAGTTCTTGCCGCCCTCGCCGCGCACCAAGCCGGCGTTGAACGAGTTGCCGTTGTGCAGGATGGAGCAGTTGCCGTTCTCGGCCATCACGATGTCCACCTCGTAGGGTTGTCCGTCGATGGTGAGCTGCACCTTGTTGCCTTCTTTGCTGACCAGCGTGACGTCGGCCACGCGGTCTCCTATATGTATTTCCATAATGATATGATATTCGTTTTACGTCCAATTTGCCTTTGCTTAGCCAAGGCGGATTATATCCTCAGCACGCCTTTCTGCAAGCCGAACTCGCGCCAACGGCTGATGGGGCGCGCGTCGGGCAGTTGGGCGGAGGCGTTCTCCTCCAGGTTCACCAGGTAGTCCATGTAGGCGGCTATCATGGCGATGTTCTCCAACTCCTCGTTGTGGGTGTTGTTGCGCACCAGCATCTTCGCGTTCTTCGCGATGAAGAGCGTGTTGTATTCGCCGCGCACGAAGTCGGGCACGTGCATGATGCGCTTCAGGTAAGCCAAGTTGGTCTTCAGGCCCGTAATCTTGTACTCATAGAGCACGCGGCGCATACGCTCGATGGCGTATTGGCGGGTGGTGGCCCATACGATGAGCTTGCCAATCATGGGGTCGTAGTAGATGGGGATTTCATAGCCCTCGTAGACGTAGCTGTCTATGCGGACGCCGATGCCGTTCGGCTCGGTCAGTTGCTTGATGATGCCGGGCGAGGGCATGAAGTTGTTCTCCGTGTCCTCGGCGCAGATGCGGCACTCAATGGCATGACCGCGCTGGAAGAGTTCTTCCTGCTTGAGGTGCAGCACCTCGTCGTTGGCGATGCGGATTTGCTCCTTCACCAAGTCCACGCCCATCACTTCCTCCGTGATGGGGTGCTCCACCTGCAGGCGGGTGTTCATCTCCAGGAAATAGAAGTGGCGGTGCTTGTCCACCAGGAACTCGATGGTGCCCGCGCCGCTGTAGTTGACGGCCTTGGCGGCTGCCACGGCCTTTTCGCCCATCTCCTTGCGGAGTTCGGGGGTGAGGAAGGGCGAAGGGCTTTCTTCCACAATCTTCTGGTTGCGGCGTTGCACGGAGCATTCGCGGTCGAAGAGGTGGATGACGTTGCCGTGGTTGTCGCCCAGAATTTGGAACTCGATGTGGTGCGGCTCCTCCACGAACTTCTCCAGGTAGACGGTGTCGTCGCCGAAGGAAGACATGGATTCGGAGCGGGCGGTGTTGTAGGCTTCTTCCACCTCGTCCTCGCTGTGGATGAGGCGCATACCCTTTCCGCCGCCGCCCATCGAGGCTTTCAGCATGACAGGATAGCCGATTTCATTGCAGATGCGGCGGGCTTCCTCCGCGCTTTGCAGGGGTTGCTCGGTGCCGGGCACCACGGGCACGCCGGCTGCAATCATGCGCTTGCGGGCGGCAATCTTGTCGCCCATGGCCTCCATGGTTTCGGGGGCCGGCCCGATGAAGATGATGCCCTCCTCGCGGCAACGGCGGGCAAAGTCGGCATTCTCCGACAAGAAGCCGTAGCCCGGATGGATGGCGTCTGCGCCGCAACGCTTGGCTGTGGCAATCACTTTCTCGATGTTCAGATAACTTTCCTTTGCCACGGCCGGGCCTATGCAATAGGCTTCATCCGCATACGACACGTGGTGCGACGTGCGGTCGGCCTCGGAGAAGACAGCCACGCTCAGGATTCCCATCTCACGGCAGGAACGCATCACGCGCACGGCGATTTCTCCTCTGTTGGCAATCAATACTTTCTTTATCATAGTCTTTACAAACTTGTTTCGCTGTTATCGGGGGCAAAGATACGACTTTTTTTAAAGATATTCCTCATTTTGCACAGCTATATCCTTGCCCGTGCTTGGGCGTACCCGCGCCCGTGCTTAGGCGAGCGTGCGCCCGTGCTTAGGCGTACCTGCGCCTAAAGCCTATGAATCAGGCGGCTATAAACGACGAAGGCGGGAACTTCCGCCCTGGTTCCCGCCTTCCGCTACATCCTGTGGTGTAGTTATAAGTTCATACTTTGTTTTCTTCACAAAGCCGAGGCTTGCTGGGCAAGCAGCTTCTGCAGCTTGCTGTTCAAGACCTGGCACATGGTACCGTTGCGCATAGCTTGGTAACGCTTGATTTGGTACCGCAACATTAAGATCTCATTTACGTTTTTTTCCATAATCGTCTTGGTTTGTGCTCCCGCGTTTCGGGAGCGGTTAAACATCTTGTTATCCTGTTCTTTTTCTTTTTGACGTTGCAAAGATAAGCATAATCTGCGAGAAATATGTTGTACAACATAAAAATCTGCGTTTTTTTGGCTTTTTTTAGCCGAAAAGAGCGTTTTGGCAAGTAGATATTACAATTATGCGAAGATATTCACTATATTTGTCCCACTTAAAACCCATACCATATTACCATATTATATTATGAAACGAATCATTCCCCTTTGCTTAGGATTATGCCTGGCATTCTTTGTGAGTTCATGCGGCGGTAATGCCCATTTCATTACCGACGAAGCCTACCGCGCCCGAGTGGAGCAAGACTTTGCTCAGAAACAAGCCTTGTTGCCCCATGGCGACCTGTTTGACGTGTTCGACACGGAGTTGACCCCTTATGAGCGCGAGGCGCTGGAGTTCCTCTACGCCTACATGCCCCTGCCGGACATTGCCGACTTCCCGGGCGAGTTCCACCTGGCCAACCTGCGCGCCGCCCTGCGTGCCGCCGAGGAAATGCCTTGGGGCAAGATTGTACCCGAAGACCTCTTCCGCCACTTCGTCCTCCCCACGCGCATCAACAATGAAAAGCTGGACAGCGCACGCTTCGTCTTCTATGCCGAGCTGAAAGACCGCGTGAAGAACCTCTCCATGACCGACGCCGTCCTCGAAGTGAACCACTGGTGCCACGAGAAGGTGGTCTACCAGCCCACGGACGGACGCACCAGTTCGCCCCTTTCCACGGTGCGGACGGCCTATGGGCGTTGCGGTGAGGAATCCACCTTCCTGGTGACCGCCCTCCGCTCGGTAGGCATCCCGGCCCGCCAGGTCTACACCCCGCGTTGGGCGCATACCGACGACAACCATGCTTGGGTGGAAGCCTGGGCCGACGGCAAATGGCACTTCCTGGGCGCCTGCGAGCCGGAACCGGTGCTCGACCTGGGTTGGTTCAACGCCCCTGCCAGCCGCGGTATGCTGATGCACACGGATGTGTTCGGCTATTACAACGGAGCCGAGGAGGTAATGTCCCGGAATCCCAACCTCACGGAGATAAACATTACGTCCAATTATGCCCCCGTGGCAGCGGTCAAGGTGACGGTGGCCGATGAAAGCGGCAATCCCGTGCCCGATGCGTGCGTGGAGTTCAAGATATACAATTACGGCGAGTTCCATACCGTGGGCACCAAGTACACCGGCACGGACGGCACCTGCAGCCTGAGCGCCGGCTTGGGCGACATGCTGGCATGGGCCTCGAAAGACGGACGGTTCGGCTTTGCCAAGGTGTCCTTCGGCAAGCAGCAGGAGCTGACCGTGAAACTGGACAAGCAGGAGGGCGACCTCTTTGCCGAGGCCTTTGACATCGTGCCGCCGGTGGAGAACGCCAATCTGCCCGAAGTGACACCCGAACAACGGGCCGAAAACGACCGCCGCATGGCGCAGGAAGATTCCATCCGCAACGCCTATACGGCCACCTTCTTCCACGCAGACAAGGCACGCGAGTTCGTGGCCACGCTGTCCGGCCTGAAACCGGAAGAGGCAGACCGCGCCGCCCAGTATCTGGTGCGCTCGTGCGGCAACCACGAGACCCTGACCCGCTTCCTCACGATGGCTTCCAACGAAGGCAAGGCTTCGCTGGCCGTGAGCCTGTTGGGCAGCAATTCCTTGTCGGACAAAGACTTGCGCGATGTCAGCTATGAGGTCTTGGTGGACAACTTCCTGAACACTCCCGATGTGAAGACCGACCGCTACGTCAGCGACCTGCTGAGCCCGCGCGTGTCCATCGAAAATTTGGTGCCCTACAAGTCCTACTTCCAGGACGCCATCGACGGAGACCTGGCTGAGACCTTCCGTCAGCAGCCCCAACGCTTGGTGGAGTGGTGCAAGGACTCCATCGCCATCCATGACGAACAGAACACGCAAGGCATGCCCATGTCGCCCATCGGTGTATGGAAGGCACGCGTGGCCGACCGCCATTCGCGCGACGTGTTCTTCGTGTCCGTGGCCCGCAGCCTGGGCATCCCCGCCTGGAAGGATGCTGTGACGGGCAAGGTGCGCTACCAAGACCTCGCCAATCGTGACGGAAAGAAGGGCGGTGTCATCTATGACGTGGACTTCGAGCAAGGTTCCGCCCAAGAGGTTCCGCCCACGGGCCAACTGACCGCTTCCTACAAGCCGACGCCCGTGCTGGACGATCCCAAGTACTATTCACACTTCTCCATGTCCAAGTGTGTGGACGGCCGTCTCCAGTTGCAGAACTACGATGAAAATTCGGCCGTATGGTCCACCTTGCTGAAGAAGCCCCGTGCCGTGCCGGAAGGCTACTACGTGATGGTGACGGGCACGCGCCTGGCCAGCGGCGGCGTGTTGGCCCACATCAGCTCCTTCAACATCGAGCCGGGCAAGTCCACCAACATTCCTTTGGTGATGCGCGAAAGCGAAGATGAGATTCAAGTGATAGGCAGCTTCAACGCCGAAACGCTCTTCACGCCGCTGGAAGGCGGAAAGCCTGCTGCCGAGTCTAAGAGTTTCTTGGCCGCTTGTGGACGCGGTTACTACGTGGTGGGCATCCTCGGTCCGGGACAAGAGCCCACGAACCACGCTTTGAAGGATATTGCCAAGCTGAGCAAGGATCTGGAAGCATGGGGACGCAAGATGGTGCTGCTCTTCCCCGACGAGGCACAATATAAGAAATATCATGAGAAGGACTTCCCCGGCCTGCCGAACACCCTCATCTATGGTTTCGACACGCACGGAGCTGCCGGACAAATTGCCAGTGAGATGAAGCTGCGCAACAAGAGCTCGTTGCCCATCTTCATCATCACCGACACATTCAACCGCGTGGTGTTCGTATCCCAAGGCTATACCATCGGCCTGGGCGAACAGTTGATGCGCACCATCAGAGGCCTGTAAGGGCAGCGATGGTGTCAGCCACGCGACGATCCGTGGTCACGGGGCGGGCGTACTCGGAAATGTGTACAGTCCCGCCCATCGAAACAGCTTCGTTGCGATACTGCATCCCGCTGACCACCTCCTCACGGGCCGAGAAATGAAACTCGTGAATGCCCGTTTCCCGTGCGATGCGGGCGATATTCTTTTCATTGACCCCACAGCCGGCGAGCAAGATGATACGCTCGCCGGCTTTTTCTTGCAGTTCGCGCAAGAGGGGGATGCCCTGTTCGGCAGTGGGCTGCTGGCCGGAAGTCAGGATGCGGTTGCACCCCAAGGCGATAATCTCCTCCAATGCCTGCAAGGGACGGCGGCACACGTCGAAAGCCCGGTGAAAGGTGACGGACATCCCTTCAGAGGCTTCCATCAGCCGCTCCATCAGCGGGAGGTCCACATCGCCGTCGGGCGTCAGGCAACCGAACACCACGCCATCGGCTCCCAAGCGGCGGGCATTCTCCACATCCTGCAACATGATGCGCTGTTCCAAGGGCGAATAGAGGAAATCGCCGCCCCGCGGACGGATGATGACGTGTAGGCGCGTCTCTTTCAACACCTCGCGGGCTGTGGCAATGTCGCCGAAGGAAGGTGTGGTTCCTCCTTCGGGAATACCGGCACAAAGTTCCACACGGTTGGCTCCCCCGGCTTGCGCGGCCAGGCAACTCTCCACGGAGTTGGCACAAACTTCAAACAAATACTTTCCCATACACAGAATGATTTTTTAGAGTAAGTGAATATGAAAAGGGCGCAGATTGCACGGGTTTGTCCGGATGGCTTTGTGTCGTATCCGTTAAATCCGCGTAATCCGCGCCTGGAAGAAAGACTATATTATAAAAATGTGTAGCCGTTACTTGGCGTAGCTCACCGCCCGCGTCTCGCGAATGACAGTGATCTTCACCTGTCCCGGATAGGTCATTTCGTCCTGAATCTTCTTGGCTATCTCGGTGGACAGGCTTTCAGTCTGCTTGTCGTCAATCTTGTCGGCACCAACAATGACACGCAACTCGCGGCCGGCCTGGATGGCGTATGTCTTGGTGACGCCCGGATAGGACATGGCCAGCTGCTCCAAATCGTTGAGGCGCTTGATGTAAGCCTCCACAATCTCGCGGCGGGCACCGGGACGGGCACCGGAAATGGCGTCGCACACCTGCACGATGGGAGCCAGCAGGCTGGTCATCTCCACCTCGTCGTGGTGGGCGCCGATGGCGTTGCAGATGTCCGGCTTTTCCTTGAACTTCTCGGCCAGCTTCATACCATAGAGGGCATGCGGCAGTTCCGGCTCTTCATCGGGCACTTTGCCGATGTCGTGCAACAGACCGGCACGCTTGGCCTTCTTCGGATTCAGCCCCAATTCGGAGGCCATCACGGCACAAAGGTTGGCCGTCTCGCGGGCGTGCTGCAAGAGGTTCTGGCCGTAGGAAGAACGGTATTTCATCTTGCCGATGATGCGAATCAGTTCAGGATGCAGGCCGTGGATGCCCAGGTCGATGGTGGTGCGCTTACCGGTCTCGATGATTTCCTCTTCCACCTGCTTGCGGACCTTGGCCACCACCTCCTCGATGCGGGCGGGATGGATGCGGCCATCGGTCACCAGTTGATGCAGGGCCAGGCGGGCAATCTCGCGGCGCACGGGGTCGAAGGCAGAGAGCACAATGGCTTCCGGCGTGTCGTCCACCACGATTTCAACGCCCGTGGCGGCCTCCAAGGCACGAATGTTGCGACCCTCACGACCGATGATGCGGCCCTTGATTTCATCGGATTCAATGTGGAACACGGTGACGGAGTTCTCGATGGCCGTCTCCGTGGCCACGCGTTGTATGGTTTGGATGACGATACGCTTGGCTTCCTTGTTGGCAGTCATTTTGGCATCGTCCATGATGTCGTTGATGTAGGACTGCGCCTCGGTCTTGGCCTCTTCCTTCAGGGATTCCACCATGCGTTCCTTGGCTTCCTCGGCAGACAAGCCCGATATGGCTTCCAGCTTCTCGATTTCCTGACGCTGCAGGTGATCCAGTTCCTCTTTCTTTTTGTCAATCACTTCCAACTGTGCCTCCAAGTTGGCCTTGATGGCCTCTGCCTCCTGCTTCTTGCGTTGCAACTCCTCCTGGCGCTGGGTCAACACCATCTCGCGCTGCTTCAGCTTGTTCTCCGCCTGCTGGATTTTCTGGTTGCGGGCAGCCACTTCCTTTTCCAAGTCCGCCTTTTTGTTCAGGAACTTCTCCTTCACCTCCAGCAACTTGTTCTTCTTCATCACTTCGGCTTCATTCTCAGCTTCTTTCAGGATGTTCTCGTACTTGGACTTCAGTCCGTAGCGAAAGAACACGTAGGCCCCCACACCGCCGATGATGAGGCAGGCCACTGATACCAATATTGAAACTACGTCCATTTTTTATAATGTTTAAGTATATAAATAAAAAGCACTGTTCGGAAGCCCTCTTGCGAAGACTTCCTAAACAGTGCGTGATGGTTTCTTTCCTATTACGTCCGTTTTGTCCGGCAGACGGGATAAGACTTTCATGTCGTTTCCCGGAAATGCTCGTCCAAAACTTCCGTCAGTTCCTTGATTTTCTTTTTATAAGGCTCCGTGTCATTGCGGTCCTGCTGGTCGAGTGCTTGCAAGGCAAACTCGAAAGCCGTCATGGCAATAATCTTTTCCGGCGAAACGTCCGGATTCTCCTGTTGATTCAGGTTGAACCTTATGTTTACCTGCTTGGCGGCCTCCCTCACCCGTTGCTCGTCCTCTCGGGCGATGGTGACGGGGTAAGTCGTTCCTGCCATGAGCAGGTTGATTTTTATCTTATCGTTCATACATCTCTTTCTTCTACGGTCATTCGTTCAGCAAGGCGATGCATTTATCCACTTCACGCACTAATCGCGACAGCCGTGCCTTCGTTTCCCGCACATCGTTACCGTCCAGACTGATGGCCGTGGCCGCTTTCAAGTCTTTGTAACGCTGTGCCAGTTCCTCGTAATCGGCTCGCAGTTGTGTCCGCGCCTCTTCCGTTTCCTCCAGTTGCCGCTTCAATTCGGCGTTCTCCCGCTTTTGTTCCTCATGCAGGTAAAGCAAGTGTCTCAACCGGGTTTCAAAGGTACTTAATAGCTGCTTTCCGTCGTCTGTCATGGCTATTTCACCAAAAATCCACACAAATATACAATTTACTTGCATATTACAAAAACTTTTCGGGGGAAAAAGTCGTTTTCGGGTGTATTTTTCTTGATTTCATTGGTATTTTCGGTAAAAATGCCACTTTTCCGCCGACAAAAGCCTCCGAAAAAGCGGTTGGGCATCGCGATTTCGGAGGAGAAGGCGCGGATTATTCCCGGACAGTGCGTATCTTTGCACCACAGATTCAGAACAAGCAGTTACGACCCAACAACAGGCAAACCATTATGATACAAATCCGCCCATCCACTCCCGCCGACCTCCCTGTCCTGATGGACCTCTACGACAGCGGTCGCCGCATCATGCGCGGCAACGGCAACCTGTACCAGTGGACCAAAGGCTACCCCAGTGAAGAAATCGTCATGCAGGACATCAACCGTGGCAACAGCCACCTTTGCCTGGACGAGGCCGGGCACCCCGTGGGCACCTTCGCCTTCATCGTGGGCGCGGATCCTACGTATGCCCGCATCTATGACGGGCAATGGCTGAACGACACGCAGCCCTACGGCACCATCCACCGCATGGCCGGGCGCGAGAATGCCCATGGCGTGGCTGCCGCCTGCTTCGACTGGTGTTATGCGCAACTGCCCAACCTGCGGGCGGACACCCACCGCGACAACCGCATCATGCAACACATCCTGCTGAAGCACGGCTTCCGCTACCGCGGCATCATCTACCTGCTGAACGGGGATGAGCGACTGGCGTACCAGAAAATCAGCTGTATTTCTTCCTCAGTGCCTCCACGCTCATGCCCGTGAAGTAGTCCTCGATGAAGTTCCAGCGTTGCGCATCGTCCAGCCGAACCGTGCCAAAGAACAGGGTGAACAATTCCATCTGCTCCTCGAAAATCTGCTCGTTGGTGTCAAGGATTTGGTTGCGGTAGTCGTCCGTGGCCGTCAGTTCCTGCAGTTTGTCGGGGTCGTTGAAGCGGATGAGCACGCAGGGCGTGCCGCCGCCCTCCACGCTGAAGGACAGGCAGCCCAGCATGGACAGCAGGTTGAGCAGCGTGTTGAGGTCCGAGAACGGCGTGCAATAGAAGGTCAGCCGGTCGCCCTCGTTGCCCGTGATGCGCTGGGCGCAGAGCTTCTGGTAACGGGAGAGCAGCAGGTCGAAGCCGCGGGTGACGGTGAAGAGCAGGTCGTTGCTCTCCTTCTTCTTCGCGCTGGTGATGTAGCTCACGCTGCGCCCTTCCTCCGTGCGGCTCTCCAGCAGCGAACCGATGAAACGCTTAGCCGAGCGCACGTCCATCTGGTGCTCCAGGAAAATCTGGCGCAATTCCTCTTCCTCGAATTTGCCCTTGCTCTTGATGAGGGCCATCTTCATCATGGCCGTCAGGCTTTTGAACAGGGCGTCCAGCTTTTGACGGATCACCTTTGCGTCTTCCTTCAGCAAGACTTCGTGCTTGCCCACCGACACTGCGCGTGAGCCTTCACGCAGGGTGCCGTTGTTCAGCTTCTGTTTGAATTCCTTGTAGCCCAGTTCGGGAAAGCCTTCTTCCCACAACTTCTCAAGGCGGGCCAGGTAGATGTTCTCCTCGCCGGGGACGGGGGTGAGGTAGTCGGCATACTGGCGGGCAAAATCCGGGCCGGTTTTGTCCTGGATATACCCCTCGGTCAGCAGGTTGCGGGGGCTGACCTCCAGCAGGGGATGGCCGTAGCGGCGCGCCAGGTCATCCTCCAGCCACAGCAGGGCGGTCTTGGTGAACTGCCCCAACTCGGATTCATACTCCAGCTTGTTCTTGGTGCGCGGCAATTTCACCACAAACTCGAAGTCCGAGAGCGACACCAGCATCTCCGGCTTGCCGCCTTTCATCCGGTGTACCTCCACCAGTTTCTTCAGGATAAGCGCCAGTTGCTCCTGAGCGATGTTGCCCAGTTGGTGCAATCGTTTCATATAATAGAAGTCCCGCTCGTGGAAGTCGGTGGCCGCCACGCCCTGCACGTCGGCATCGCGTGCCGCACGGCCTATTTCCTGGATATAATCCACGAAGGTGCTGGACGGCGCCACGTGATACACGCGGTCGATGTCGCTGATGTCCACGCCCATGCCGAACGCCTTGGTGGCCACGATGAGACGCTTCTCGCCGCTCTTGAAGTCCTGCACAATCTGCGCCTTCTCCTCGCGCTCCTTCTTGCCGTAGTAGGAGGCCACCAGGTGCCAGTTCTGCGCCCGCACCCACGACTTGATGCGCATGTCGATGCCTCCGGCGAAGGGATAGTAAAGCAACGTTTTGTGCCCGTCCAGGTAGTCCTCCACGCGGGCGGAGACGACGCGTTGCTTGGCCTTGTCGTAGGTCTCGCCCTCCTCGATGGTCATCTGCTTGATGTCGAAGCCGATGTTTTTGCGCTTCACCGTGCCCACGTAGAGCACGCACGGCTCCATCTGCAGCGAGCGGATGGTCTCGAACACCATGTCGTTGTCGCCGTTGGGGTTCCACACCGCCGTGGCGGTCAGGGCGAAGACGGGGAAGGCGTGCCCCAGCGTTTCCTTCAATCCTTGCAGGTAGCGGCCCAGGAACCAGTAGTCCACGCGGAACTCCTTGCCCCACGTGGTCACTGTATGCGCCTCGTCCACCACCACGAGGCCGATGCGGCGGTCGCCCGTGAAGTGGCGGATGTCATAGGACAACAACAGCTCGGGCGAGAGATAGAACAAATCTATTTCCCCTTCGCGCACCCGGCGGTACACCTCCGCCTTCTGTTCGGGCGAGAGATCGGACGAGGCGTAGCCCACGCGGTCGTAGCCCACTTCCTGCAAGCTCTCCACTTGGTCCACGATGAGGGCTTTCAAGGGCGACACGACCAGGGTCAGCAGGCCGTGCGCGCGCCCCAGGTAGATGGCAGGCAACTGGAAAAGCAGGGACTTGCCCGAACCCGTGGGAGCCGTCAGCAGGATGTTGTCCACGTCCGTGGCGCCGTCCAAGGCTTTTTCCGCCTCGCGCAGGACGTGTTCTATCAGTTGCCCCTGCGAGAGGCTGATGGTGTCTTTCCCTCGGAAAAGGTCATTGTATATTTCCAGGTCGCGGAAATCCTCGTAGCCGTATATTTCTTGTAGCAGTGCCTTCGCTTCGGGGCGGCAGGCATCGGGCTGTTTCCGTTCCTTCAGGCGGGGCAACGGTCGTGTCGTGGGGGTGTTGTCGGATGTTGTCATAAATGTGATTATATATAATATAAGGTATAGGAAGCCGGCGCGTCCACAGGGCGTCTTGCCGTTTTCCCGCCCAAAAGTAGGCATAAAAAACGAAAGCACAGCAAGGGATAACGTTTTTTTAGCCTGCTTCCAAAAGATTTGCCAACAGCCGGAAAAGAGGAACGAGGCTGCTCAGGGCTGACGCATTACTAAATTTCTTCATTTTGCCATGGCGCATCTAAAAGCTCTGCAAGAAACTCATCGCTCCATCCCGCCATTTTCCTTTTCCCCTTAAGGCTTGCTTTTCTCTTGTTGTTTTTTAGTTGTGTCATGGCTATCTTGTTCAGCACTGAAAAATTCTGTGCCGCATTTCTCTTTTTTTTCTGACTATCCTCATTGAATGAGACATCAAGCTGCCAGTGAAGATTGTTCTCTATACTCCAATGCCTTCTGATAGTTTCAGTTATACGTTCTGAGTCCAATGGCAATGATGTGATGTAGTAGCGCTTCTCTA
>CASEYC010000082.1 GCA_949292025.1 uncultured Bacteroides sp.
CATGCATTGGATTGAAGTATGCGCCGGCATTCGAGCTCATGTTTGGAAAGGTCTGTACATGGGCTGGGCTCTGCGCTACAAGTTCCGCCTCTCAGCCACGACAGGCGAATATGGCGATCCTTCGTATGTACCCGGTTATGGAACCTACGGATCGAATACGCTGAGCGTATCCTATACGATCACGTACAAACTACCTTTATAACGAAAAACGTAAATTATGACTACGATTGAAATCTGGCTTCTGGCCGTCGGCCTGGCAATGGATTGTTTTGCCATCTCCATCGCAAGCGGCATCCTGCTAAAGCGTACCCTTTGGCGTCCGATGCTGATAATGGCCTTCTTCTTCGGGCTTTTTCAGGCATTGATGCCCCTCATCGGATGGGCCTGCGCTAGCACATTCAGCCACCTCATCGAAGACGTAGACCACTGGATTGCCTTTGCCATCCTCGCCTTTCTGGGGGGACGCATGGTGCGCGAATCGTTCAAGGAAGAAGATTGCCGACAAGACTTCGACCCTACCCGCCTGAAGGTGGTGCTTATGCTGGCCGTGGCCACAAGCATCGACGCGCTGGCCGTAGGCGTATCGTTCGCCTTCCTGGGCATGAAGAGCGTAACGACCATCCTGTCGCCTGTGGGCATTATCGGTTTCGTTTCGTTCGCCCTGTCTTTGATAGGGCTCACGTTCGGCATTCGCTTCGGATGTGGTTTTGCCCGACGCCTGAAGGCCGAGCGCTGGGGAGGCGTCATTCTCATCCTTATCGGCCTGAAGATACTCATCGAACATTTGATACAACATTATGGATAAGAAAACAAGAAGAAACTTCCTCTGGGTGGCCCTGCTCGTGCTGGGTACCATCTGGATACTGGCGCGCCACAACCAGCCCGTGCCCTACCAGAAAGACAACGGCCTGATATTCGGCACCATCTACAACATCACCTACCAGCATGCCTCCAACCTGAAGGCCGATATCGAAGCCGAACTCCACCGCTTCGACGGTTCCCTGTCGCCCTTCAACGACACGGCCGTCATTACCCGCATCAACCGCGGCGAGGATATCGCAGGGGACACCCTGTTCTGCAACGTCTTCCGCCGAAGCATGGAGATTTCGCACGAGACGGAAGGTGCATTCGACATCACCGTCGCTCCCCTGGCCAACGCTTGGGGCTTCGGCTTCAAGAAGGGAGAATTCCCCGACTCGGCTACGGTAGACAGCCTGCGACAATTGGTGGGTTACGAGAAGGTGGAACTCACGGCCGACGGACACGTACGCCGTCAGGACGACCGAATGCAACTCTCGTGTAGCGCCGTAGCCAAAGGATATGCCGTAGACGTCATCGCCCAGCTACTTCGACGGAAGGGCGTGAAAAACTTCATGGTGGACATTGGCGGCGAAGTGGTGGTGAGCGGACAGAACCCGCAGGGCAGCCTGTGGCGCATAGGCATCAACAAGCCTGTAGACGACTCGCTCTCACTGAACCAAGAACTCCAGACGGTACTGACGCTGACCGACGTGGGCATCGCCACCTCGGGCAACTACCGCAACTATTATTATCACGAAGGCAAGAAATATGCCCACACCATCAATCCGCACACAGGCTACCCCGCCCTGCACAACCTGCTTTCGGCCACGGTCATCGCCCGCGACTGCATGAGTGCCGATGCTTATGCCACGGCCTTCATGGTGATGGGGCTGGAACGCGCCAAAGCCTTCGTCGAGGCGCGTCCCGATCTGGATGCCTACTTCATCTATGCCGACTCTACAGGAAGCTACCAGACGTACATGACGGAGGGAATGAAACGCTACGCAGCAGAGGAATAGACATTACACGTATTTTTGCATAAAAAGAAAGCGATGCTTTTTGCCCGACAAAACTATGACTTGCCGAACAGAAAGCATCGCTTTCTTGTAGACACGGAACTGAAATGCGCAA